>NZ_JAUBQH010000011.1:0-44276 GCF_036701145.1 Microcoleus sp. Pol17C6 | reverse complement strand
AGAATTAAATATGATATCAACACATTTGAAACACTACCAAATTAACGATTGCCAAACATCAGGCTGGCTCACCTTATTTCGGTAAATTTCCAAGTGAACCATTATCTAGGTATAACATGAATCCAAATAAAACCATACCTTTAAGACTTGTGCTAGTAGTTCCGTTTGTATTGCAAGTCTTTGCCACCGTCGGACTGACTGGCTATCTGTCCCTGCGAAATGGACAGATAGCCGTCAATGATGTTTCTAGTCAGTTGCGTGAAGAGATCGGCGATCGCATTAACCAGCAAGTCCTGAGCTATTTGGAAAGACCTTATATTGCTGGACAAGCGATCGTCGCGGCTGCTCAAGAGGGGCAGTTAGATTTAACAGATGTCACCAAACTAGAACGGACTTTCTGGCGGTTAGTTAGCCAAGGTACGATCGAATTTATGCAAATTGGCTTGGCTGATGGCACGGGTATCACCTTAGAGAATACACCCAAGGACGGCATCGTTTCTCGTATTGGTTCCAAAGCGAATCTACCTCAGCGTGAAATCTACCAACTGAACGATCGAGGTCAACAAACTAGGTTGGTAGAAACTCAAGCAAAGTTTGACCCCCGGACTCGACCCTGGTATAAAACTGCAGAGAAAGCCGGAAAACCAACCTGGTCATCTCAGCCCTATTTAAGCCAGGTGGATAAATTGGTGACAATTTCTCTATCTCAGCCAATCTACGACAACAATCGAGTATTGTTGGGAATTCAAAACAGTAACTTTCGGATTAGCAAGATTCATACCTTTCTCAGTCAGCTAAAGGTGGGCCAAACAGGACAAACATTTATCATCGATCAATCCGGCAACTTGATTGCCAGTTCAAAGATCGAAAATCCTTACATTATTGACCTTAAAAAACAGGATTTGCAACAAATTCCTGCCGTCAAGTCGGAAAATTCTGTAATTAGTGCCACAGCGCAAGCAATCCTCGATCGATTTGGTAACTTTAACGCCATTACACAGAGTCAACAGCTTGATTTTTGGCTGGCAAATCAGCATCAGTTAGTTCAAGTTTCAGCCATTCGAGACGAACGAGGTATCGATTGGCTCAGCGTCATTGTCGTGCCCGAATCAGATTTCATGGCACAAATTAATGCCAACACCCGCACCACTATTCTGCTCTGTTTGGTGGCGTTGGGTTTGGCAACTATTCTAGGCATCTATACTTCTCGCTGGATTACCAGTCCGATTCTGAAATTACAAAAGGCAAGTGAGGCGATCGCCTCTGGCTCTCTTGACCAAACAGTGGCAGTTAAAGGGATTGATGAATTAGAAGCCCTGGCTGGTTCCTTTAACCAAATGGCAGGACAATTGCGAACTTCCTTTACAGAACTAGAAACTCGTGTAGAAGAACGCACCGCCGAACTCACTATTGCCAAAGAAGCTGCCGATAATGCCAACCAAGCCAAGAGCGATTTCCTCGCCAACATGAGCCACGAACTTCGCACACCTCTCAACGGGATTCTCGGCTATGCCCAAATTCTCGAACGTACTAAAACTATACCCGAAAAAGAACGTCATGGTATAAATATCATCCACCAATGCGGTTCTCATCTACTAACATTAATCAACGATATTTTAGACCTTTCCAAAATCGAAGCCCGCAAACTCGAACTTACCTCCCAAGCCATTTACTTGCCATTTTTCTTGCAAGGAGTAGTAGAAATCTGTCGAGTGCGTTCAGACCAAAAAGGTATCGAGTTCATTTATCAACCAGATACAAACTTACCCACAGGAATTATAACAGACGAAAAACGACTCCGCCAAGTGCTACTCAATCTCTTAGGAAATTCGATTAAATTCACCGATAAAGGCAGCGTGACCCTCAAGGTAGAAGTGATAGAATCAAATGCAACGAGGCCATTGCCTCAGCTTAAATTTCAAGTGATCGATACAGGAGTTGGCATCGCATCTGACCAAGTAAACAAACTATTCCAAGCATTTGAACAAGTAGGCGATCGCAAACGCCACGCGGAAGGCACAGGCTTAGGTTTAGCCATCAGTCAAAGAATTGTGGAATTGATGGGCGGAAAAATTCAAGTTGAAAGCCATCTGGGAATAGGCAGTAACTTCTACTTTGAAATAGCACTGCCGATCGCCACCGACTGGGCTCAAAAAAGTTCAGTCAAAGACGGGCGCACAATTATCGGCTATGAAGGGCCACCACGCCACATATTGATCGTGGATGACCGTTGGGAAAATCGGTCAGTATTGGCGAACCTGCTAGAGCCTCTAGGGTTCACATTTACTGAAGCAGAGAATGGTCAAGAAGGCTTAGAAAAAGCTATAGAAAAACTGCCAGATTTAGTTATAACTGACTTAGCGATGCCAGTAATGGATGGCTTTGAAATGCTCAAACAGTTACGAAAATCGGAGGATATCAAGCATTTACGGGTGATAGTATCTTCGGCATCGGTGGCAGAAATAGACCAGCAGAAAAGCTTAGATATGGGTGGAGATGACTTTCTGGCCAAACCCGTTGATGCAGAGGAATTGTTGACTTTGCTTGCCAAACATTTACAACTCATCTGGAAATATGATGTAACTGAGTTAACAACAAGCAATAATGAAGTATCCACGAAAGAACTACTTCCCCCATCGGCGGCGGACTTGCAAATTTTACTAGAACTGGCAGAGGATGGCTTCCTCATAGAATTGGCAGAAACCGCCGCTCAAATTGGGCAAAAGGATCAGCGCTATCAGCTTTTTATTCAGCAAGTAATACAATTAGCTAAGCAATTCCAAACTGAGAAGATCGAGGAATTAATTCAACAACATCTCACTAATAATAGTTAAAAGTTGGATGGCTATGACTATGACCACAGGTTTAACTGGCTTAATTTTAATTGTTGATGATACTCCCACCAATTTGGATGTCATCTCGGAAGCGTTGAGTAATGCGGGGTATAAGGTGGCTATCGCTACCAGTGGCGAACGCGCTCTGCAACAAGTTGAGCGGCGACCGCCCGATCTGATTTTACTGGATGTGATGATGCCGGGAATTGATGGCTTTGAAACCTGTCAACGCCTTAAAGCTAATTCAAAAACTTGCGATATTCCAGTTATGTTCATGACCGCTCTGGCTGATGTAGACAACAAAATTAAAGGGCTTAACCTTGGTGCAGTAGACTACGTTACCAAGCCCTTCCAAGAACAAGAAGTGTTAGCGCGAGTGAAAACTCATTTACAGTTGCGTCTCTTGACTCAAAACTTAGAACAGCAAGTGGCTCAAAAAACTGCTGAATTACAAGCAGCTCATATCCAAGTCATTCAACGCGAAAAATTGTCTGCTTTGGGCAACTTGGTGGCTGGTGTTGCCCACGAAATTAATAACCCTGTTGGCTTTCTTTATGGCAATATTCAGCCCGCTTTAGACTACATCAAAGATTTGTTTGGATTGCTCGATCTATTTCAGCAAGAATCTGCTAATTTCAGTGTGGCAATTCAAGAGGAAATTGAAGCGATTGACCTCGACTACATCCGTGAAGACTTACCTAAGTTAGTTGGCTCGATGCAAGAAGGAGTAAACCGGCTTAAAGACATTAGCATCAGCTTGCGGACATTCTCGCGTGCTGATAGCGATCGCCCCGTTGCCTGCAATATCCACGACGGCATTGATAGCACAATTATGATCCTCAAACATCGCCTCAAGGCAAACGACACTCGCCCTGAGATTCTGGTCATTAAAGAGTATGGTGATTTACCGGAAGTAGAATGCTATGCAGGACAGATCAATCAGGTATTTATGAATTTGTTGGCTAATGCGATAGATGCTTTAGAAGAATCAAATACGGGACGTAGTTATGCAGAAATCAAAATTAATCATAATCAAATTATTATCAAGACTGAATTATCGGAAGATCGGCAGAAAGCAATAATTCGGATCAAAGATAACGGTATTGGCATGAGTGAGACGGTGAGGCAGAAGGTTTTTGATGATTTATTTACTACCAAGGGAGTAGGGAAAGGCACGGGGTTGGGATTGGCGATCGCACGGCAGATTGTAGTTGAAAAACACGGCGGTACAATCGAGGTAAATTCTCTATGGGGAGAAGGGACGGAGTTTACGATATCATTGCCTACAAACGGATGAAGTTAATTATGCGATCGCCGCATTTAACTCTTACACACAGAGGCGCACATTAATTTTTAGCAGTCAATATTTAAGATGAGGATAGCCAAAATGAATGCAGGTATAGATTTAACCAGTCCAATTGCCGGATACCGTCTAATCGAGCAACTGTACAGTGGTTCTAAAACTCTGGTTTATCGAGCCATTCGAGAAATCGATCGGCTTCCAGTTGTTATTAAACTATTAAATAGAGACTATCCCAGTTTCAGCGAACTGCTGCAATTCCGCAACCAGTACACCATCGCCAAAAATCTACGTCTGCCGGGAGTTGTTGAACCTTACAGTCTGGAATCCTACCGCAATAGCTATGCCCTAGTGATGGAGGATTTTGGCGGTATTTCTCTACGAGACTACGCCCAAGAACGCAAGCTGACTCTAGCAGAAATCTTGGAAATTGCCATTCAAATAACTGATATCCTTGACGGACTGTACCGAAACAGAGTCATTCACAAAGATATTAAGCCAGCTAACGTTCTGATTCATCCCGAAACCAAACAAGTCAAACTGATTGACTTTAGCATCGCCTCCCTACTTCCGAGAGAAACTCAAGAAATTCAAAATCCCAACATCTTAGAAGGAACCCTCGCCTATATTTCTCCCGAACAAACCGGACGAATGAACCGAGGCATCGACTACCGCACCGACTTTTATTCTCTGGGAGCCACCTTTTACGAACTGCTGACAGGAAAACTGCCATTTGAATGTGACGACCCGATGGAGTTGGTTCACTGCCATATTGCCAAACAGCCTCCTGCAATAAACAGCCAAGAAATTCCGCAGGTGGTTTCGGATATGGTGATGAAGCTGATGGCAAAGAATGCCGAAAAACGCTATCAAAGTGCCTTGGGATTGAAACATGACTTAGAAAAGTGTTGGCAGCAGTGCCAAGAAACTGGAAAAATTGAAAGCTTTGAATTAGGAACGCGGGATATATGCGATCGCTTTCTCATCCCCGACAAACTCTATGGAAGAGAAACCGAAGTGAAAACGCTCCTACAAGCCTTTGAAAGAGTCAGCGAAGGTGCAACAGAAATCATGCTAGTTGCGGGTTTTTCAGGAATTGGAAAAACCGCAGTTATAAACGAAGTTCATAAACCCATAGTGCGGCAACGTGGTTATTTTATTAAAGGAAAATATGACCAATTTCATCGCAACATTCCCTTCAGCGCCTTTGTGCAAGCATTCCGCGATTTAATGGGGCAATTGCTCTCAGAATCAGATTGGCAATTAGAAACATGGAAAAGCCAGATATTAACTGCATTAGGAGACAACGGACAAGTCTTAATTGACGTAATTCCTGAGTTGGAAAATATTATCGGTAAACAGCCAGCCGCCCTTGAATTATCGGGAACAGCCGCCCAAAATCGCTTTAATCTCCTGTTTCAAAAATTTGTGCAAGTCTTTACCAGTCAAGAACATCCGTTAGTCATGTTTTTAGATGACTTGCAATGGGCCGATTCCGCATCACTTAACTTGCTGAAATTATTGATGCAAGATGCTGGGCATCTATTAATATTAGGCGCGTATCGAGATAATGAAGTCTCTCCCGTACATCCATTCATTTTAACAGTGGATGAAATTGTCAAAACTGGGGCAACGGTGCATACAATTACTTTACCACCCTTAAGGCAACCTGATATGAATCAGTTGGTGGCAGATACACTGAATTGTAAATCATCTCTAGCCCAGCCTTTAACAAAATTGGTCTATCAAAAAACTCAAGGTAATCCTTTTTTTGCGACCCAGTTTCTCAAAGCATTACATGATGACAAGTTAATTAGCTTTGATTTCGAGATTCAATATTGGCAATGCGATATTGCCCAAGTGAAGGCCTTAGCAATTACTGATGATGTCGTTGAGTTCATGGCATTGCAATTACAGAAATTGCCCAGAGAAACTCAGGATAGTCTCAAACTAGCGGCTTGTATAGGGGCGCAGTTTGATTTGAATACCTTAGCAATTGTCAGTGAGAAATCACCAGACAGTAGCGCCACAGCTTTATGGAAAGCCTTGCAGGAAGGTTTGGTAATTCCTACTACCGAAATCTATAAGTTCTTTACCCAATCTGATAGCGAGGAACTTTTCAATGATTCCGCTAATCCGACTTATCGATTTTTACACGATCGCGTCCAACAAGCGGCTTATTCATTGATTCCTGACGAGCAAAAACAGCAGACCCATTACCATATTGGGCAACTACTCCAACAAAACTTATCAGAGATAGAAAAAGAGGAAAAGCTGTTTGATATTGTCGGGCATTTAAATTTAGGAATTGAGTTCATGACTCAAGCAGAGGAACGGGAAGCCTTAGCCAGATTGAACTTAGCAGCCGGACAAAAAGCCAGAAATTCTACAGCCTATGCAGGCGCCAGAAGTTTTGTGAAAACAGGGCGGGAGTTACTCACTGAAAACTGTTGGCAAACTCAGTATGAATTAACCCTGAATCTTTATGTGGCTGCGGCTGAAACGGCTTACTTAAATGCCGATTTTAATGGCATGGAAGAAATGGCAGCCCAGGTTTTGCGATCGGCGAAAACAATACTAGATAAAGTCAAGATATTTGAGATTCAAATCAACGCACTGACAACTCAGAGTCAGATGTTAGAAGCGATCGCGATCGGCACCAATGCCCTAGCACAATTGGGGATTGAACTCCCCTATGAAACTGACGAAGCATTGACACGCATTGCATTACAAAACCTTGCCAACCAACTGGAGGGCAAACAGATCGAGGAACTGGTTAACCTTCCCGTGATGAGCGATCCTCGGACAATCGCGGCGATGCAATTGTTAGGCATCTTGTTTCCGGCTATTTTTATGGGAAATCCTGCCTTGCAGCCTCTGCTTTGTGCCACAATGGTCAGTATATCACTTCAATTTGGCAATGCACCAGCATCAACAATCGGGTATGTGGGTTATGGCATTGTGCTATCTGGTTTTTTCTCAGAAGTAGAAAAAGGTTATCGCTTTGGGCGAGTAGCACTTAGCTTACTCAATCAGTTGAATTGGCCAGAATTTAAATGTATCACTTTACTTTGGTTTGGCTGTTTTATTCAGCATCGTCAAGAACCACTGAGGGCAACAATCCCAACTGCGAAAGAAGGGTATTTAGTCGGAATGGAAACAGGTGATTTTCTCAATGCTGGCTACTGCGTCAGTAGTTATTTATATAATAATTTTTTTTCGGGGGTAGAGATTGATGATTGGCACGCAGAAATAGAAAATTATTGTGTTGTCTTAACGACTGTGAAGCAATATTCTCCTATGGTTTACGTGAATATGGCACAACAGGCGGTGCATAACTTGAGGGAAATTGTCAATCAACCGGATTTATTAATCGGTCAGGCTTATGATGAAACAGTGATGTTTCCTCAGCATAATCAGAATAGAGAGCTTACTGCACTCGCTCTTGCCTATAACTACAAACTAATGCTTGCCTATCTCTTTGGCAACTACACCAACGCCCTAGACTACATTGCTCAAGCAAGCCTCTATTTGAGGGTGGCGGCAGCAATGATTCATACTCCGGTTTTCCATTTCTATGCCGGGTTAACCTACTTGGCAGTCTGCTCTACGCAGTCAGAAATTGAGCAAGCGAACAGTCTCGCTTTGGCAGAAACCCATCAAACCACTTTGGCTCAATGGGCACACCAGGCGCCGATGAATCACAAACATAAAATTGACTTGGTAGAAGCAGAAAAATGCCGGGTTTTAGGCAAGAATTATGAAGCTGGAGATTGGTACGATCGCGCAATTGCCGGAGCCAAGAAAAACGAATATATCCAAGAAGAAGCTTTAGGCAACGAACTAGCTGCAAAATTCTACTTAGATTGGGGGAAAGAAAAAGTTGCACAATCTTACATAATTGAGGCGTATTACTGTTATTCCCGTTGGGGTGCAAAGGCTAAAGTCGCTTATTTAGAACAACACTATCCACAACTACTAAAAGCTATTCTCCAACCTGCTAACTTTGTAATAACATCTGGGACAACAATCAACCCTACCTGGATGGGAAGCCTAGCTAGCGTCAGTAGTAGCGAGAATTTATGGTTAGATTTTCCAGCAGTAATGATGGCGGCACAAGCTATTTCACAAGAAATTGAATTAGAGAAACTGTTAGCCACTTTGATGCAGATTACGCTGGCGAATGGGGGAGCACAAATCGGTTGTTTAGTGCTTCGCCAAGACCGACAATGGTTAGTCGTCGCTCAAGCCGCACAAAAGCAGACAAAAATATTAGAAATTCCTCTGGAACAATATCAGGAAATTCCTCAGAGTTTGATTTATGCCGTGGCACGAACTCAAGCGACTGCTGTTTTTGACAACTTAAGTACAGCCGACCAATTTGCAGGCGATCGCTATATTATCGCTCATCAACCTAAATCAGTTTTATGTACTCCAATTATTCGGCAAGGAAAACTCGTCGGTATTGTGTACTTAGAAAATAACTTAACACTGGGAGCATTTACTAATGAGCGAGTAGAAATTATCCAGATACTCGCAGCTCAAGCGGCGATCTCTATTGAGAATTCTCGTTTATATAAACAAATAGAGAAATATTCCCAAAGCTTAGAAGCAGAAGTAGCGCAAAAAACGGAAGATTTAAGCCAAAAAGCTTTTGATTTAGAGCAAGCATTTAAAAACTTGCAACAAACTCAAGCACAATTAATTCAGAGCGAAAAAATGTCATCTCTCGGTCAACTGGTAGCTGGGATTGCTCACGAAATCAACAATCCAGTAACATTTATTCGTAGTAATGTTGCACATATAGAGGATTATGTCAAAGATTTGCTTATTTTACTTGATATTTATCACCAAGAGTATCCTGAAGCCAGTGGAGTAATTCAAGCGAAAATAGAAGAAATGGATTTAGAATTTGTCTGGAAAGATTTAATTAAAATTCTAGAATCTATGAAATCAGGGAGCGATCGCATTAGCCAAATTATCGTGAGTTTGCGTAACTTTTCCCGCTTAGATGAAGCAGAAATGAAAGCAGTAGATTTACATACCGGAATTGAAAGCACTTTGCTAATTTTACAAACTCGCTTAAGACTAAGGGATGGCAAATCAGAAATACAAGTTATTAAAGATTATGGAAATCTGCCCAATGTCATTTGTTATGCTAGTGAGATAAATCAAGTATTTCTGAGTATTATCAGTAACGCTATTGATGCTCTTCAATCAATTAATAAAACCGATAAAAATCCTGTCATCACGATTCAGACTGAAGTCATAGAAAAAGACAGGGTTAGAATTAAAATTACTGATAATGGTGCTGGTATCCCGGCGAGTATTCAATCCAGAATATTCGATCCATTTTTTACAACTAAACCAGTGGGTAGCGGTACAGGTTTGGGTTTATCTGTTAGCTATGGTATTGTCAAAAAACATGGCGGTAAATTAACCTGTAATTCTAGAGTTGGAGATGGTACAGAGTTAGCGATCGAGATTCCTATCAACTATATTAGAGCCTAAAGTAGCTTCTTACTGCTACGCCCGTTGGGATGTAAAACAAAAAATATTCGATCATTTATTGACGACGAAAGAAGTGGGCAAAGGAACGGGTTTAGGATTGGCTATCGCACGTCAAATCGTTTTTGAAAAACATAGCGGTTCTATTCACATCAACTCTCGACAGGGAGCCGGAACAGAATTTATCATCACCTTACCCACTAACGCCTAACAAAAAAGTTAATTTTTTTCTCTTCTTCAGACACATTTAACCGCTCGTTAACCCACCAATTATTAAATAACAACAACCATGAATAACTCTCACCAAAACCGTAACCCAAACACAAGCATTCAAATTCCTAACTATCAAATTCTCCAAACAGTTTATTCAGGAAGTCGCACCTTAGTTTATCGGGCCATCCGTACCAGTGACCGATTACCTGTCGTTATCAAACTGCTGAAAAACGAGTATCCCACCTTTAGCGAGCTGGTGCAATTTCGCAATCAATATACCATTGCTAAAAACCTTTGTCAACCCGGAATTATCCAAACGTATAGTCTCGAACCCTCTCGAAATGGCTATGCATTAGTCATGGAAGACTTTGGGGGAATTTCGCTTCAGGAATGGGCGATTAAAGGGAAAAACGCACTATCTTTGAGAGAGTTTTTGGAAATCGCGATCGCTCTTTGCAATACCTTAGATATTCTCTACCGAAAGTGCATCATTCACAAAGACATAAAGCCCAGCAATATCTTAATTAATCCCGAAACCAAACAAGTCAAATTAATTGACTTTAGTATTGCGTCTTTACTTCCAAGAGAAACACAAACCTTGATAAATCCCAATGTATTAGAAGGGACACTTGCTTATATTTCCCCAGAACAAACTGGTCGAATGAATCGGGGGATTGACTACCGGACAGACTTTTATTCTTTGGGTGTGACTTTCTACGAATTACTCACAGGGAAATTACCATTTGAATCAAATGACCCAATGGAGTTGGTACATTGTCATATTGCCAAAGCAGCACCATTAGTACATGAAAATAACCCACAACTCCCCTCGGTAGTCTCAGAGATTGTCAGTAAATTGATGGCAAAAAACGCCGAAGATAGATATCAAAGTGCATTAGGACTGAAATATGATTTAAAAAAATGTTTACATCAACTACAAAAAATTGAGAAAATTCAGAGCTTTAAAATTGCACAACGGGATAGGAGCGATCGCTTCATCATCCCCGACAAACTCTACGGACGAGAAACCGACGCAGCAACCCTGCTCCAAGCCTTTAAAAGAGTCAGCTTAGGCGCAACAGAAATGATGCTAGTGGCAGGTTTTTCTGGAATTGGCAAAACCGTCGTCGTCAACGAAGTTCATAAACCCATTGTGCGGCAACGCGGCTACTTCATCAAAGGTAAATATGACCAGTTCAACCGCAACATCCCGTTGAGTGCCTTTGTGCAAACCTTCCAGGACTTGATGGGACAACTATTGAGTGAAAGTGATACTCAGGTGGCGCAGTGGAAAGACAAAATCCTCTCAGCTTTGGGTGAGAACGGGCAAGTCCTAATTGAAGTCATTCCCGAACTCGAACAGATTATCGGCAAACAACCTGCTGCCCCTGAACTTTCAGGTAGTGCCGCCCAGAACCGCTTCAACTTGCTATTCCAGAAATTCATTGCCGTATTCGCTAAAGCAGAACATCCTTTAGTGATGTTCCTCGATGACTTGCAGTGGGCAGATTCAGCCTCATTGAGCTTGATGCAAGTGTTGCTGAGTCAAAGCGAGGTGGGCTATCTGCTAACGATCGGGGCATACCGAGATAATGAAGTCTTCCCCGCTCATCCACTAATGCTGACATTGGAAGAGATGAAGAAAGACTCAGCAACTATCAGCACCCTTACCCTCACCCCGTTAAGTCAATCTCACATCAATCGTTTGGTTGCCGACACCCTCAGTTGTTCCACAGTTCTAGCGCAACCGCTGACAGAGTTAATCTATCAAAAAACCAAAGGCAACCCTTTCTTTGCCACGCAGTTTCTCAAAACCCTGCATCAGGAGGGCTACATTGCCTACGATCTGCAAGTCGGACACTGGCAGTGCGATATGGTAGCAGTGCGATCGCTCTGGCTCACTTCGGATGTGGTGGAGTTCATGGCGCTGCAATTACAAAAGTTGCCAGAAGCCACTCAAGAGATACTGAAGCTAGCTGCTTGTGTGGGGGCACAGTTCGATCTGGAAACATTGGCGATCGTTTCACAACGATCGCCAACCGATGCCGCAACAGCATTGTGGAAAGCCTTGCAGGAAGGCTTGATTTTACCCACGAGTCAGATTTACAAGTTTTTTCAGGGTGCGGGACAGTCTGAGGCAGAGGATACTGTTAATCCGACCTATCGATTTTTGCATGATCGCGTCCAGCAAGCCGCCTATTCTTTAATTCCCGCTGACAACAAACAAGCAACCCACCTGCAAATTGGACAACTGCTCCAGCAAAAACTCTCAGAAATAGACCGAGAAGACAAGTTATTTGATATTGTCGGGCATTTGAATTTAGCCATTGAGTTAATCGCGCCACCGGAGGAACGGCAAGCTCTAGCACAACTGAACTTGAAAGCGGGAACTAAGGCCAGAAGTGCGACCGCTTATGCTGCGGCAAAGGTTTATTTGCAAAGCGGGTTGGAGTTACTTTCGCCAGACTGCTGGGAAACTCAGTACGAATTGACGCTCAATCTGTATGTAGCCGCCGCCGAAGCCAGTTACTTGAATAGTGACTTTGAGGGCATGGAGCAGCTTGCCACATTCGTCTTGCAGCAGGCACAGACGATTCTCCACACAGTGAAAATCTACGAAATTCAAATCGCAGCACACACGGCTCGCAACCAAACATTGCAGGCGATCGCAGTCGGTGCAAAGGCGTTGAAGCAATTGGGGGTAGAGTTTCCGACAGAAGCAGACTCAGCCAGGATTGGCAGTGCTTTACAGCAGCTTAAGGAGCAACTCCAGGGCAGAGAAATTGCCGAACTGGTTGATTTGCCCGCGATGAGCGACCCCAATGCTCAAGCCGCCATCCAACTGTTAGGAAGGTTATTTTCACCCGTGTACCAGGGGATGCCGGCATTGCTGCCTCTGTTGGGCGCGACGATGGTGCGGTTATCCCTGGAGTTTGGTAATGCCCCCGCTTCAACGATCGGCTATGTGGTTCACAGCATGGTACTGTGTGCCTTTTTCGGCGAAGTCGAAACTGGCTATAAGTTTGGTCGATTAGCACTCTCAATGCTGGAGCAGGTGACTACTCAAAGTATGAAGTGCATCACTTTGGGGATGTTTGGGTTTTTCATTCAACCTCACCAGGAAGCTTTGCGGGCAGCACTTGTGACGTTGAAAGAGAGTTACAAGGCAGGTATGGAAACAGGTAATCTGCTCAGTGCCGGCTACGACATAGGAAGCTACTCCCATCTGGCTTTTTTCGCAGGTGTAGAGCTAGATATGTTAGAACCCGAATTGGCAGCTTACAGTGCTGCTATGGCTCAGATGAACAATGATTCGGCGGGTTTTCTTTTGGACATGACGTGGCAAACGGTACAGAATTTGCGAGAAACGGTGAGCCAGCCCGATCGCCTAATTGGTACTGCCTATGATGAAACCGTGATGCTGCCCAAGCACCAGCAGGATAACGAACTCATGATGATTGTCGTTGTCTACATCTTCAAACTGCTGCTTGCCTACTCATGCGGCAATTATCCGGCTGCTCTCGATATCCTCATCCAACTCCAGCCCTGTTGGATGGTACTATCGGGAACGGTTTTTATTCCCATTTTCCATTTCTATGCGGCGCTGACGCATCTGGCACTCTTCCCCACCGGGTCAGAACCAGAGCAAACTGAACTGTTGACTGTGGTTGCTACCCATCAAGCGGCTCTGCACCAATCGGCGCACAATGCCCCGATGAATCACTTGCACAAATGGCATCTGGTGGAAGCAGAGCGATATCGGGTGTTGGGTGACAAAGCCGCTGCCATTGAGCATTACGATCGGGCGATCGCGCTGGCTCAAGAACACCAATTCATCCACGAAGCAGCTTTAGGCAATGAACTAAGTGCTAAGTTCTATCTGGAATGGAACAAAGAGCGCATCGCCCAGGAATACATGACCCAAGCCTACTACGGCTATGCTCGCTGGGGAGCCAAAGCCAAAGTTGCAGACGTAGAACGTCGCTACCCGCAACTGCTGGCTGCTATCCTTGGGCAAGCTCACTCTGCCCTCTCGGTCAACGAAACCGTCTTTGCAGTAGGAACCGTCACCTCCACCACTTCCTCCTTCAGTGTCTCCAATTCCCTCGACATCTGTGCCATCCTCAAAGCTTCTCATGCTATTTCCGGTGAAATCGAACTGGAAAAACTACTTTCATCGTTACTTTCGATCGTCATCGAAAATGCTGGAGCCGATAAATGCGTGTTAATGCTGTTGCGAGACGATCGCCTGCTGATCAAAGGGTCAATTACTGTAGGGAAAGAGCCAGTCGTGTTGCAGCGCCTTCTGGTTGAAGAGAGTCAAGAAATTCCCCTGAAGCTGATTTACAAAGTCAAGCGTGACAGGCAGACTGTTGTGCTACTTGATGCCAGTGCCGATCCTACTTTAGCCAATGACCCGTATATCATGCGTCAGCAGCCGAAGAGTATCTTGTGTAGCCCGATTTTGCATCAAGGTAAGTTGATGGGCATTTTATATCTAGAGAATAATTTAGCAACGGGGGCGTTCACGAGCGATCGCGTTGAACTACTTAACTTACTCTGCGCTCAAGCAGCAATTTCCTTAGAAAATGCTCGACTTTACGAGCGATCGCAGAACTATGCTCAACAGCTAGAACAGTCTCTGGAAGAGTTAAAGATTAGTGAAGCCCGCTTTCAGAAACTTGCCAACAACGTGCCTGGCTTGATTTATCAGATTCGGATTCAAGCCGATGGTTCTGCTTCAATGCCCTACGTCAGTTCTGGATGTCAAACACTCTATGAAGTGGCGGCAGAGGATATGATAGTAGGAAAATACAGCCTACGCGATTTTGAACATCCCGACGATCGAGCAGAGGCGTTTCGGGCAGTTATCGAGTCCGCTCAAACGCTCACCCCATTTCAACATGAGTGGCGGATTATTACTCCCAGTGGGAAAGTGAAATGGGTGAAAGCCGCTGCTCAGCCAGAACGTAGAGAAGACGGAGAAACCGTTTGGGATGGAATGCTGATTGATATTACCGATCGCAAGCAAGCAGAAGCAGGTGTGATTCAAAAATCACAGGAACTCGAACAGACTCTGGCAGATTTGCAGAACACCCAACTGCAAATGGTGCAAAGCGAAAAAATGGCATCACTGGGAAATCTGGTAGCAGGTGTTGCTCATGAAATCAATAACCCCGTCGGCTTTATTTGGGGCAATTTGAATGAAACCCAGCAAACGGTGCAAGACTTAGTGGAGCATCTCAATCTCTATCGCGATCGCGCTCCAGAAACAGAGGTTGCAGACCATGCCGAAGATATCGATTTAGACTATATCATCGAAGACTTGCCTAAAATGATTGACTCCATGAAAGTGGGATGCGATCGCATTAAAAGTATCAGCACTTCGCTCCGCACCTTTTCTAGAGCTGACAAAGACTATAAAGCGCCCTTCAACATCCACGAGGGCATAGATAGTACGCTCTTAATTCTCAAATATCGATTGAAAGCGAACGATGAGCGACCCGCCATTGAAGTAGTGAAAGACTACGGCAATATTCCGGAGATCGAATGCTTCCCCGGACAGCTTAACCAGGTATTTATGAACATTCTAGCCAATGCGATCGATGCGTTAGATGAATCAAATACTGGTCGAAGTTTTGCGGAAATTCAGGCGAATCCCAACTGCATTACAATTACAACCTCACTAGAAGATAACCAGGCGAAAATTACCATTACTGATAATGGAAAGGGTATGACTGAATCAGTCAAAGAGAAAATATTCGATCATTTGTTTACGACGAAAGCGGTAGGGAAAGGAACGGGATTAGGATTGGCGATCGCACGGTTGATTGTAGTTGAGCAACACTTTGGTATGCTCGAAGTCAACTCAAATTTAGGTCGCGGTACAGAATTTATAATTTCATTGCCATGTTGAGCATTAGCTGGGTAATTTATAGCCAATTTTGGAATTTTTCTTGAAAATAGAAAGTTTTTTACACCCTACTTTACACTTTATAGTAAGCGATAACTTCTGCCAAATTCTTGATACGTCCCTCGCACTAATTTATAAAGGAATCTCGATCGCAAATTCCGTACCTTCTCCTACGGTAGAACGGCAGCTCAAGGCTCCGGCGTGTTTTTCTGCGACAATTCGGTAACTGATGGCTAACCCCAAACCAGTGCCTTTTCCCATCGGTTTTGTCGTGAAAAACGGGTCAAATAATCGGCTACGCACGTCTTCTGTCATGCCGATCGCATTATCGGCAATGCGGATGCAAATACTATTTTCGTTTAGGGCTTCTGTGCGAATGCTAATAGTTGGTTTCCAATCGTCGCCGACCGCCGCAGATCGCCTTTTTTGGTTGCAAGCATCTTCCAATGCGTCAATACTGTTGCTAAGCAGATTCATAAAGACCTGATTGAGCTGACCTGCATAACATTCTATTAAAGGAAGTTGACCGTAATCTTTGATTATTTTTATTTCTGGATAGTCGCCTCTGGCTCGGAGTTTGTTGTGCAATATTAAGAGGGTATTATCTATGCCTTCGTGAAGGTTCGTAGGTTTTTTTACCGAGTCGTCTAAACGCGAGAAATTTCGCAAGCTCAGAACTATTTCGCGAATGCGATCGGCTCCCATTTTCATCGAAGATAATATTTTTAGTAAATCTTCTCTCAGAAATTCTAAATCGATCTTGTCAATACATTCTCGAACTTCTACCACGGGCTGAGGATAGTGTTTTTGATAAAGTTCCACAAGCTGCAACAAGTCTCGGATATATTGGCTGGCGTAGGAAATATTGCCGTAGATAAAACTGACAGGGTTATTAATTTCGTGAGCTACTCCAGCTACCATTTGACCGAGGCTTGACATTTTTTCGGTATGAATTAGGTGAGCTTGAGTTTCTCTAAGTTCTTTGAGAGCGATTTCTAGCTGCTGGGCTCTGTTGTTGGCGATCGCCTCGGAGAGCCGCAAAGCATCCTCCGCTGCTTTGCGTTCTGTTATGTCAAAAATGGCGCCGTTGAGGGATACAACTTCATCGGCTGCGTTGAAAAGGGCTTGACCTTTCTCTGCAACCCACCGCACATTTCCGTCGCAGTGCATCAGGCGATATTCGATGATGTAAGGTTGTTTTGTCTTAATAGCCCGATCGATAATTGTCTCGATCTGCTCAGCGTCATCGGGATGAACTATACTCGGAAAAGCCTGCACCGGTTTTTGCATAAAGTTAGCGGCAGGATAGCCGGAAATAGCTTCTATGCCACTGCTGATAAAAGTTAGGCTCGATCGCCCAGCAGCACTGCACCGGTAAACCGCACCGGGAATGCTAGAAACTAATGACCTAAACTCTTCTTCCCTTTCTCGCAAAGCGGCCTCAATCCGCTTGCGTTCGCTAATGTCACGAGCAAACGCGCACTGATATTCTTTGCCGTTAAATTCCAAATGGTTTATCGTAATTTCTACCGGAAAAATGCGACCGTACTTAGTGATGTGGTGAACTTCAATATTAACCGAACCGCAGCGTTTTAAGACTTTCCAGTGCAAACTCCAAGCAGTTTGGGGAAAATCTGGATTGATGTCGTGCACGGTCATCGAGAGCAATTCTGCAGCAGAATATGCCAATGAAGTGCAAGCAGCGTCGTTGACGTACAAAAATTTACCGTCGGGCCCGATCCAGAATATCGCATCTGCAGATCGGTCGATCGCAAATTGAGTCAGTTGCAACTTTTCCTCAACCCGTTGGCGATCGGCAATTTCTTTTTCTAACTGTTCATTAAGCGAATTGAGAGCTAAAGTGCGATCGACAATAGTATCTGAAGGGTAAAAATTGAGCGCTTGTTTTGCCAATTCTCCTTTCTGGATATCATGGTGGTGCTGATGTTCCTCTACCTGTTTTAACGACTGTTTTTGAAGTTTTTCTTTTTGATTAAAACCAGACTCGGCAAGTGCTTTGGGCATGAGGGCAAGGGCGACTGCGACTAAAAACCACGCAATCAAAGCACTTGCAGCTTTGAGAGTTACTGACAGCCAATATATCGAGTGCCACAGCGTCCAAACTTCCGTCAATTTAGCAGCGCCCCAGGCAAAAAAAACAACGGCAAATACCCGGAAAATCTTGCGGTGAGAACCTTGGCGGGTAAAATAAACTAAAGATAGGGCGATCGAGCAATAAGCCAGTGCCGTCAGCGAGTCAAAAACAGCGTACAATCGCAACTCCGGCACCACGTTGCAGGCGAGTGTAGAAGATACAGCAAGTGTGGAAAAAAAAATTGTTAATTGTTCTTGCATAAAGTTCAAGAAAAAAATTATCTGTACCAATGCAAATCAGATCAAATCTAATTATTTGATTTCGGCTAGTGAAATATTTACATAATTATATACTTTTTTCATTTTTTATGAAACAGCTATTTTTTCAGGAAATCTCAAAACTATCGAGGTGGGGCCCTAGGAACGAAGCTTTTCCCAAGTATGAGCAATGGTGAGCGTCACGGCTAGCAACGCTTACGTTGCTCCCTGTGACGGAATACATAGGTTCGCCTACCTATTGATTCAGAAACATTTAAATTGTTAATGATCGCTATTAAATTTTCTTTTAGATTACTTAAGCAGTGAGCCAGGAGTTTTTAACCCCTGGCTCACAGATGGACTAGCAGACTTTTAAGGCAGAGAAAATCTCAATTTTTGCGCTGGAAATCCACACTTAAGCACCGCCCAGCGCCCAATGCACCAAAGTCCGAACTCCAAAACCGGTAGCCCCAGGGCCATTGTAGCCATTTTCTTTGTCACTCCAAACCGGACCGGCAATATCTAAATGCGCCCATGCAGTATCCTTTACAAACTGCTTCAAAAATAGCGCCGCTGTAATCGAACCGCCGGGACGTGGACCTGTGTTTTTCATGTCGGCGTGCAATGCTTTCAAGCCCTCAAAATATTTTTCTTCCATCGGCATTCGCCAAAATTTTTCGCCGGCCAATTCTGAGGCGGCGACTATTTCGGCGGCGACGCTATCTTGAGGACTCCACAAACCCGCGATATCGTCGCCTAAAGCAATTACGCAGGCCCCGGTTAGAGTTGCTAAATCGACAATCGCGTCAACTCCCAATTTATCAGCAAATACCAACGCATCAGCCAGGGTTAAACGGCCTTCTGCATCGGTATTGTTGACTTCAATTGTTTTGCCGTTGGAAGCTGTAAGGATGTCTCCAGGGCGCATGGCGCGGCCGCTGATCATGTTTTCAGTGACGGCGCTGATAAAGTGAACTTCCACATCGGGTTTGATGTGTCCGATCGCCTTTGCCGCTCCCAAAGTAGCCGCAGCGCCGCCCATATCTATTTTCATCATTTCAATGCCGCTGCCCGCACCTTTGATGTTCAAACCGCCGGAATCAAAGGTCAATCCTTTGCCCACAATTGCTATTTTGCGGCGCGGTGTGCCCTCTGGTTTGTAAGTTAAATGGATGAACTTGGGTGGTAAATCCGATGCTAGGGCTACGCCGAGAAAGGCTCCCATTCCTAGTTTTTCACAGTCTTCCCGCTCCAGTATTTCTAATTCTAAACCGCATTCTGCAGCCAGACTTTGAGCAGTTTCTGCCATGGTAATTGGGGTGACAAAATTTGCCGGCGCTGCGACTAATTCGCGTGCTAAAATGACTCCGGCAGTGATTTGGCGGGCGCGGGCGATCGCACTTTCGGTACCGGCAAAACCGAGCAAATGAATTTGTTCGAGTTGCGGGCTTTTGTCTTCATGTTCCGATTTGAAACGGTTGTCTTGATTCAGGGAGAGTTCTACACCTTCGGCGATCGCGCTTGCTGTAGAATCCGGCGCGTTTTTCCACACCGGAAAGCTAATTCCGAGAGTTTTGCATTTCTCTTTTTTGGCTAACTTGGCGCAAACGCCCGCAGCTTGCCGCACGGTGTCTAATTTTAAGTCCTCTGTTTTGCCCAAACCCACGATCGCAATTTTGCGAATGGGATTATTGCCGCCGACGCGGGTGATGGCGCTCGTACCCACTTTGCCCTTAAAATCTACTTCCAGTAGCAGCTCTTTCAAAGTGCCTGCAAGCTTTTCATCTAATTGTGCCAGATCGCCGGTGAGTTCCAGGGCGTCCTCAAATAGACCAATTGCCAAGGCGTCTCCGGTCCAAACAGAGCGGGGCGTATCGGTGACTAGAAATTCCATGTTTTGATTTAGAGTTGAGATTTTAGACTTTAGATTGTACTTTTTGACACTCCCCCGGCCCAAGCGCGAGGGATTCTAGCGGTTGTCTAAGACGAGGCTGAAGCCGTCGTCAAAGACGCATCACCAGTTAAGGGACTGTCATTGACCCCATCCTCTGAATCAACGATTTCCATTGCAGATACCGCTTTCTGAAGATTCAAAGGACACGCAAATCCTACCCACTGCCCAATATTTTGCGAAGCGTTCCAGTCCGCGTTACAGCGATACCCATCAAATCCTTTGAATTGGTGCTTGACTCGTTTGCCGATAACACCATTTCGATGATCCGATTTACTGGTATAGGGTGCCGGCACCGACTCAACGGGAACACCTGCACGAATCGCTTTATAGCGGGTGAAGATTTCAAGCTGATAGAACGCCCAAGCATCTCGGTTCTGAGCTGCATCCGATTTGGTTTTCTTGCGTTGCTTTGAGGTACTTCTGATTTCAGAAAGATCCTCAAACCGCAATCCCATTCCGAAGTATGAAGCAAACTGAACCAACTGCCTAGAAATCTCGTGATTGATCTGCGTCATGATGCGACGCTCACGCGATTCTAGCTGCTTAACCTTATTCAGCTTTTTCGCTTCTTGGAGAACCTTACGGGTTTTCTGAAACCGTCGTCGGGCGGCTTTAACTTTGCGACCATTCCAGAACTTGCCGAAGGAGTTGGGCAGTGCTGCGACTGCAATATTGTTTTGTCCTCGATCGACTCCAATCCAACCTTTAACATCACCTGCATCGGGAACTTCCATCGATACAGAAATGAGTGCATACCAAACACCTTTTTTGGACTTGCATAGCTTCAGACTGCCTAATTTGACAGAACCTTCGATCGCTTTATCCAAAACTTCGGTATGCGAGGCGGCATGAACATCAAGAGGAATTCTTCCTTTCCGCCCTCGATAGAGACTGAAAGACACAGTGAATAAATTGCCAGACTTGAGAACCTCATAACCTTGGTTGTTCACTTCAAGCCACATTTGCTTAAAGTGCTTCACCTTAGTTTTTGCATGGGTGTTCCGAATGGTTTGATTGATCCACATCGATCCAATCTCAATATGTCTAAACGCGGCACTCGTCAGCTTTTTACGCTCCTTGTTGTCAACTGCCAGCAAATCATTTGCAACAGCCGTATTGACGGCGGTGAGCCGCTCAAATTCAAGTGCTTTGCAGGCATTCAACCTGTGAAACGGAAGCTTTAACGTTAGTGTTAGCTGAGCCATATTAAGAACGACCTTAACTTGACCTGTTAATTGTATCCTGCAAATAGTCGTAGGATATGAAGAATGGTTAAAGATCCGACCCATACTGCGGGAAGACAGCCTGTTGTTAGCTTTCCTCCCCCGGCCCCAGCACGGAGGCTCTAAGCATAAGTTTTGGTAGTTAGTGGTTTGTCGTTTTTCCTTTGTGCGGGCAAATAGATCGATCGCACAAATTTTCCGCTCCACATCAAAATAAATTCTGCTACTATATCAGCCAAGTCCGCCTGCGATCGGATCTTCCACCAATCTCAATCATCTGTTTGGGGGTCGGCTGTCCGTTTTTGCCCCACTCTTAACATTTATTTCTCGTTAAACAGGTCTCCTGCCTGTGATGGCGTGGAACACCCATCCTGCCTCTGATGGCTTTTGACAAACGATCGCTTATCTATTGTTATTCTCTTAAATTTTCCCATGCTAAAACGACGCCGGGCCCGATTTTCTGTTTTAATCAGCGTTTCAGTTTGCGTTATTGCGATCGGCTCTTTGGTTGCTGCGATGAAATGGATGGGTTTTGGCTCGGTCCAGAAGGCTCAGCAGCCCCTGAATGCAGCGAATTCCGAATCGGAAGTCAAGATGCTGGTGTCGCTGTCACCGAGCGAGCGATCGGCGAAATTAGTTGAACTCGCAACCAGTCAGTCTGCAAGTACGAACCCGCAGCAGGAAATCTCCCCTCAAAGCCGCGCCCGCTACCTGCTTGCCAGCGATTTAATCCAGCAAGGAAATGCCGCCAAAGCATTAAAATTATTGGACAAATTAGAGCAAGAATATCCGGTTTTAGCTGCTCACATTGCCCTAAAAACGGCGCAAGCTTACCAATTGAGCGGCGACAAAGGCAAAGCCCAAAAAGCTTGGCAGGAACTGCTCAAAAACTATCCGAGCGACCCCGTAGCAGCAGAAGCTTTATATGTTTTAGGCAAGTCAAAACCGGAATATTGGCAACAGGCAATTACTGACTTTCCTGGTCATCCCCGCAGCGTAGAAATTGCCCTCCGCAAGTTAAAAGAAAATCCCAATCAGCCGCAGTTGATGCTGCTCGTAGCAAAACACGGTCATTATGTCAAAGATTACGGGACAATTTTGGAACAACTTGTGCAGCGAAACAGCGCCGCTTTGAAACCGGAAGATTGGGAAGAAATTGCCTTTGGCTATTGGGAAAAACAAGATTACGGCAAAGGAGCTATTGCTTATGGGAAAGCTCCCCGCAACGCCAAAAATCTTTACCGCAAAGCTCGCGGTTTGTGGCTCGACGGAAAAATCCCGGAATCGAGAATTGCCTATCAAGAATTAGTGCGCGAGTTTCCCGATGCCGAAGATACTGGTTTGGGTTTAATTCGGCTATCGCGGCTGAGCGAACCGAAAGAAGCGATCGTTTTGCTCGATCGAGTTATTAGCAAATTTCCCAATTATGCCCCCGAAGCTTTGTTAGATAAATCGCAAATTCTCGACAAAGCACGCAGCGGTCAATCCGCCTCAGATACCCGCAAGTTGCTCTTGACAAAATACAATAATTCTGATAAAGCAGGCGAATTGCGGTGGACGATCGCCCAGCAGTTTGCCAAAGGCGGAGATTTAAAATCAGCTTGGCAGTGGGCAAGAGAATTAACCACCCACAATCCCGACAGCGAACAAGCTCCAGAAGCCGCATTTTGGGTCGGGAAATGGGCACAGCAACTCGGTCGGCAACAAGACGCCAAGACTGCATTTGACTACACGATCTTACGCTATCCAGAATCATATTTTGCGTGGCGATCGGCTGTACTTATTGGCTGGCCAGTCGGCGACTTTACCACAGTCCGAGATTTGTCTCCCAATGTAGTGCGGCCCCCTCAGCGCCCCGAACCAACTGCGGGTTCTCCTGCGTTGAAAGAACTCTATCAATTAGGTCAAGATAGAGATGCCTGGACGCTGTGGCAAATAGAATTTATCGATCGCGTAGAACCAAGTATTGCCGAACAGTTTACCGACGGTTTAATGCGAGTAGGAGTCGGAGACAATTTAGACGGTTTGTGGATGGTTGGGAGTTTGCGGCAGCGCGATAAACCAGATGATAGAACCCAATACCTCGAACTCAGACAGCAACCGATTTATTGGCAAGCACTTTATCCTTTTCCTTACTTAGAAACCATTGTCAAGTGGTCGCAAGAACGCAAAATAAATCCCGTATTAGTAACAGCATTAATCCGGCAAGAATCGCGATTTATGCCCGCAATCAAATCATCAGTTGGCGCCACAGGTTTAATGCAAGTAATGCCGGAAACAGCAGCTTGGGTTGCCTCTCAAATCAGCCTCAAAAAGTATTCATTGGAGAATGTGGACGACAACGTTAAACTCGGTACGTGGTATTTGGATCACACTCACGACGAGTACAAGAATAACTCGATGTTAGCTGTGGCGAGTTATAATGCCGGGCCAAATGCAGTATCAGATTGGTTGAAGAGGTTTAATTTTAATGACCCGGATGCTTTTGCGGAAAAGATTCCGTTTCCTGAAACGAAAGGATACGTGAAATCGGTGTTTGAGAATTACTGGAATTATCTGCGGATTTACAATCCAGAAGTTAATCAGTTAATGAGTGAGCATTATGCGGCTGCTCAGAAAAAAGCAAAGCCTTAGTAAATTGGGTTTAGGCTAAGCTTTCAGAAACGGACTCTCCGGCCCGTTCCACAAACACCTTTATTTTGTGTATTGATTTTGTGGGGTGAGCTTCAAGCGCGCCCCTACCAATATTCCAGCAGTGAAATTATGGAATGATAAAATAAATCAGCGGCATCCCAAGGAATCACGAGTAGAAATCCCTGTTTGAGAATTAATACCGCTGGCTTTTGTGCACAATTCTTTAACTTGTGAGCCGTCCATAATTGCGTCTGTAAAGTCAGCGCCGGTGATATCTACACCCTCAAAAGTAGAACGCAGCAAAATTGTTTCGGCTAAAATTGCATCACTTAAATCGGCATTAGTAAATTTAACTTGATCAATCATTGCATTAGTTAAATTGGCTCCGTGCAAATTCGCCTGAGTCATCACAGAAGCGCTCATAATTGCTCCTCGCAAATCGGCATTAGAAAAATTAGTCAAATCCATATTAGCGTTAGAAAACTCAGCGGCGCGCAGCATTTGACCCGAAAAATCGCGTCTTGTCAGTTCGGCGTTGCTAAAGGACAACGGCGGAGCGTAATATTTAGATTGAGCCTGGGCTGGCTGCTGCAGGATGAAGATAGTTAGTGCCAAGAGGAATGCTGCTAGTTGCCGGAGTTTCATAAGTCTGATATTCTCGCAAGGTGGGTATTTCGTAGTGTATCCCGAACTTTGGTCGATCGACTAAACAGTTACAATCTTAATTAATAGTGATGGAGAGGGAAAAAAAGATATGCTAAGTTTTTTCTTAACTTGGATAGTAGCAGCGGTTTCGCTGATTATTACCGCTAACATTGTACCAGGTATTTCGGTGGTTAGCTTTCCGGCGGCGATGCTGGCTGCTGTTGTTATCGGATTGGTGAACGCGGTTGTCAGACCGATTCTTACATTGCTGACGCTGCCTTTGACGATTATTACTTTAGGTTTGTTTTTATTCGTTGTGAATGCAATTTCGCTTTCCCTGGCTTCGTGGTTGGCGGGTGCGTTCAATATCGGCTTTGTGGTTGGCGGTTTTTGGCCTGCTTTGGTGGGTTCCATTGTGTTGTCATTTGTTTCTGGGTTGATTGGTCGATTTGTGAATGCCAATACTTTGTCTCAGTAATACATTATCCCAGATACTCGATCGGGCAAACTGCAACCGCTACTGTTACCGCAGAACCCGCCCTAACCCCTCCTTGTGAAAGGGGGGGATTTTTGCTGCGAAATATTTTTTTAGGAACTAAGAGGGGATGTGAACCGCAGATGAACGCAGATGAACGCAGATGGTGGATGGATATCTGCGTATCTTTGTGTTCATCTGCGGTTAAAATTTCTTCGATCGCACAAAGTGCGGCAGCTTCTGCTACGCTGGGCGTGCCGACTTCTTTGACTACAATATTTGAAGGGTTGGGGACTTCTACGGAACTTAAAATGTCAGCAGCAAAGGTTTTTAACGGCCAGTTTCGCGCTTGACAAAGTTCTAACAAGCCGACTTCACCAGCTTTAGTGTCGATTGTAGCAATACCTGCGATCGCACTTTCCGCTAAATGATTAGCGCGACATACTTGTTTAATCGCTGTTTCGATTAATTCTCGCCCTGTTCCGCGTTCACAACCTATCCCTATCCACAACACTCTTGGATGCCACTGAACCTTTGGCAAAACAGATTCCGGCGAAAATCTTCTCTGCGTAAAACTAATCCAAATTCGGGCTTTGATAGTTGAGAGATTTTCCCCCTCCCAATACAAAGAATGTTTTTCTGGCAGACTGTTTTGCCACAAAGTAGAACCAACTTCTTGAATTACTTCGACAGTTTCCCCTCCAGCAAGAGCTGCCGCTACTCCAGTCCAGTCCCCTTCGCCTCGACTCCAACCGCTGGGAATGTCTAGCATATCTAAAGTGAATTCATCGCTCATTATTCAGTTATCTATTCTGTAGTTTCACTGCGACCGCAATCTTAAAAAAAAATTAACACTCTGTTTAGTGAAAATTTTGGTATAATTGTAGCACAAACTACAAAAAATCAAACATTTAAGATGGTAGAACTAAATCAGTTAGTGTTAGAGCTTGAAAGCAACCTCAAATCGGAAGGAGTGAAAAAAGAATGGAAAGAGCGCCGACCAAGTTGGGTGAGCGATGTGGCAGCATCAGTTAACCTGACTTATCTAGCAGAATTGCTAGTTGAATGGCAATCTCACTTGCAGGGTAAATCGGTGGATATTCAGTGGGAAGAACGTCGGAACCGTTGGGTAGAAGAATGTCTGGCAGCATCGATTGTTCAAGAAGTATCAAGTTTATTGCTGGAACTAGAAACCAATATAAATTCGGAAGCTATGGCTGATGAATGGCAGCAGAATCGCGATAATTGGGTACAGCAAATGCACAAGTTTAACGAGTAGTGTCGAGGAGCCAGAGCCTTTAGATATTGCGTTTTCAGGCTCTAAAATTTCCTCATGACTAATGACTAATGATTCATCTTTCTGCCAAACCCCATTCAGAAAAATATCAGCGAGTCCTTCAGCCATTTCCTGCATTTGCTACCGAGAAGGATTCGCTTCCATAATCGTATTTTGACTGAAAGGCGCGACTGCAAACATTCCCAAAAATACCTGAGTGACAATCTTCGGATTCATCTTTGGATAAACTTGTTTTTCCATCGCCGTTTCCAAAAAAGCCTCAGCAAAATTGCTCATTATAAAAAACCCACAGTCTAAATTACTAAAATTTGTACAAAAATAGCACAAACTGCAAACAAGAAAAAATTTAATATGGTAGAACTAAACCAATTACTGTTAGAGTTTCAAGCCCACCTAAACGGGGACGCAGTGACGGAAGAATGGAAAGAACGTCGCAACTGTTGGATGAGCGAGGTGTCAGCAGCAATTGACGAAAAACATTTAGCAAAATTGCTAGTTGAATTAGAATCAAATTTTCAGCGAGAAGCGGTACAAAGTCTCTGGAAAATGATCCGTGAAAGTTGGGTAGAAGAATGTCATATAGCATCGACGCTAGAAGAAGTATCAAGTCTATTGCTGGAACTAGAAAGCAATACAACTTGGGAAGTAGTGACAGATGAATGGCAGGATAATCGCGAGAAGTGGGTACAAAAGATGTACGATTTTATCGAGTAATAATTCACTTAATTAAAATCCACTTTCATGGTGAATGATGTCCCTCCTGTGCGGTTCATTGTCTCGCTTCCCTCAATTACTTTAAATCCCGATCGCTCGTACAAACTCAGGGCTCGATTCGAGCTTCTGACACTCAGGGATACCGATCGATAAGAGACTTTTGCTGCTGACAACAAACGATCGAGCAACTGCGTTCCTACACCCTGATTTGTATATTCTGGAAGAACGGCGATCGCCAATTCCGGGATAGTATCGTCAACCCAGCCAAAGCCCTTGTCATCCTCTGTAAACAAACGCAGCCAGGCCGCTCCTACTGGCTGGCTGTCGTTCAATTCGATCGCTGCGAAGCCCAGATCGTTTGCACGTCCCCAATTCTTGACATATTTCGCAATTAAAGGATGATTCACAACCGCTTGCACCGTTGATTCGCCTTCTTCTGCCATGTGCGCCGCTTCATATAGCATTTGCCAGAGAAAAGGCTCGTCTTCCTGGGTTAGCGATCGAATAGAATAGTGCAAAATTTTGCCCATAACAACTTTTCCCTGTTGCCCTAATTATTCATCTTTGACCAAAACCCCATTCAGAAAAATATCGGCTAATCCTTCAGCCATTTCCTGCATTTGCTGCGGCGAAGCATTCGGCTCCATAATCGTATTTTGACTGAAACCCGCGACTGCAAACATTCCCAAAAATACCTGAGCGACAATCTTCGGATTCATCTTCCGATAAACTCCTTTTTCCATCGCTGTTTCAAAAAAAGCCTCAGCAACATCGCTCATTTTTCCGATGACTTCCAATTGAATTCGATCGCGCAAATCCGGGTGAAATTGCGCCTCCAAAAAACACACCCGCATCATGTCGCTATTCTCGCGGATATTCAGCATCCGCCGCCGCATCACCTGAGCCACTGCTTTGTAACTGCCCATCTCGCTTAATTCAGTCAGCAAATCCGTCAGCAACTCCACCCATCCTTCCGTCGCCACCTCAATCAAAATCGCTTTTTTATTATCAAAATGCCGAAATAGCGTACCCTCGGCCACCCCCGCCGCCACTGCTAAATCGCGAGTTGTCGTGCCGTCGTATCCGCTGCGGGCAAACAACCGCTGAGCGGCTTGTAAAATCCGCTTCTTGGTTTCTGTTTCAGAAGGAGGAGACTGATTAAAAATTCGCATGGCTTTGCAATCGGTAATTTGCGACTTGGAACTACGGGTTCGGGACTGAAGCGCTAAATAATGTTAAGTTTTAAGTTGTGCGCGGCTTTTATCCCAAACTTAAAACTCCTCGCCGGGCCCCAGACCCTTTTTGAGATTTGCTGTATCAGCCTAACATCTGCGGCGCAACAGATCGCTTATGCCTCCAAAAATCTTTATCCTGAGAAAAGAATCTCTGGCCACCGAGCACAAACATTTTTTTGTTTGACCATCCAAAATCTAAAATCTAAAATCCAAAATCGAATGACCCCGCAGTTCCAAAAACCCCGTGAAGCGAAGCTATCCCGTAGGGAATCGCCCGATCGCCAAACTCGATTCATCGCCTCCCTGCTGGCCGCTGTACTGCTGTGGTGGGGCATTTCTCCCGAAATCGCCCTCGCCCGCCCCAACCCCGCTAGCGGCTCCCAAGCAGTCTCTGTTCAACCGTCGCTCGATCGAGTAATCAGCCAAGTCAGCGAATTTAAGCTCGACAACGGCATGAAATTCATCGTACTCGAAAGGCCCAGAGCCCCCGTAGCATCGTTTCTGATTCACGCCGATGTCGGCGGCGCAAACGAACCCGAAGGTCAAACAGGTGTCGCTCACTATCTCGAACATTTAGCCTTCAAAGGCACGCCAAAAATCGGCACTACCGACTACCAAGCCGAAAAGCCGCTGCTAGAAAAACAAGACCAACTCTTCGAGCAAATGCAAGCAGCCAAGGCCAGCGGCAAAATTGAAGAAGTCGCCCAATTAAAAGCAGAATTTGACAAAGTTGAAGCCGAAGCTTCGCAATTTGTCAAGCGCAATGAACTCGGCAAAATAGTGGAACAAGCAGGCGGAGTCGGACTAAATGCCGCTACTTCCACCGACGCCACAATGTATTTTTACAGCCTTCCAGCTAACAAGTTAGAAATGTGGATGTCGCTGGAATCCGAGCGATTTCTAGAACCAGTATTTCGGGAATTTTACAAAGAAAAACAGGTAATTTTAGAAGAGCGCAGGCTGCGAACCGAGAATTCTCCGATCGGGCAAATGGTTGAAGTTTTTGCCAACAAAGCTTTCTCTGCTCATCCCTACCGCCGCCCCGTAATTGGCTACACTGAAGACATTAAAAACCTCAGCCGCAGCGACGTGCAGAAGTTTTTCGAGACTCACTACGTCCCCAGCAAGCTGACTGTGGCGGTGGTAGGAGACGTGAAAGCTTCGGAGGTGAAGCGACTCGCTCAAATTTATTTCGGCCGTTACAAGGCGAAAACAGCGCCTCCAGAATTGCAGATTGTCGAACCTCCCCAAACTCAAACTCAGGAAGTCACGCTGAAATTAAAAACTCAACCTTGGTATTTGGAAGGATACCACAAACCGGCGATGAATCATCCCGACAATGCGATTTATGAAATGATTGGTTCTTTGCTCAGCGATGGCCGCACTTCTCGGCTTTACAAATCTTTGGTAGAACAACAGCAATTGGCGCTCGCGGCTCAAGGTTTCAGCGGTTATCCGGGGGAAAAGTATCCGAATTTGATGTTATTTTACGCTCAAACTGCTCCGGGTCGTACGGTTGATGAAGTAGCTGCAGCTTTGAGCAAGGAAATCGAGCGCCTGAAAACTGAGCCGGTTTCTGCTTTGGAATTGGATCGCGTGAAAACTCAGGCGAGAGCCGATTTGTTGCGATCGCTCGATTCTAATATGGGCATGGCATTTTCGCTGGTGGACTATCAAGTAAACACCGGTTCGTGGCGAAATTTGTTCAAGGAATTGGATGCGATCGCGGCTGTTACTCCCGCTGACATTCAGCGTGTCGCTCAGGCAACTTTCCGCCCGGAAAATCGCACGATTGGTAAGCTTTTGCCACTCTAATCAGAAGGTTCGGCAACGAGCACTGTACAAGATGTAACGGATGTAACGGATGTCAGTCCGATGTCCGTCGGAAGAAGGAAGAAGGAAGAGGGAAGAGGGAAGAAACACTCGTTTCCAGGCTCTGCCTGGGAACGCATATGGGCGAGGCTCTGCCTCGAATTGTCAACTTATGAAACATTGGAGAAAGAATGAAAAGGACTAAATTGAGACTGAAAAAAGTAAAGTTATTTCTGCTGTCGCTTTGCTTTTTTACTGTTTCACTGGGCACGTTTAATTTGTTACCTTCCTTTGCGGCGGCACCCAAACACTACGACGAATTAACATTCCCGGCGGTGCCAGAAATTAAATTACCTAAATATACTCGATTCGAGCTAAAAAATGGCATCCGGGTGTATCTGATGGAAGACCGGGAACTCCCGTTAGTCGGGGGAACTGCGCTATTTCGCACTGGCGAGCGCTTTGAACCTGCCGAGAAAATTGGATTGGGAGGATTGACGGGAGAAGTGATGCGAACTGGGGGCACGAGCCGACATACGGCTGATGAACTAAATCAATTGCTAGAACAGCGAGCAGCTTCCGTAGAAACGGGGATTGATGTTAGTTCGGGCAGCGCTAATTTTAGTGCTTTAGCTGAAGATGTGGAACCCGTGTTTGACTTATTTGCGGAAGTGATTCGGGAGCCAATATTTGCTCAGGAAAAGTTAGATTTAGCGAAGAATCAAACTCAAGGTGCGATCGCCCGCCGCAATGACGATCCTGACGATATTACCGGCCGCGAGTTTGAAAAGTTAATTTATGGATCTCGCAGTCCTTACGCGCGCACGGTAGAATACAAAACCCTCGCCAATATTTCCCGCGACGATGTGGTGAGTTTCTACCAGAAATATTTCCATCCCAAGAATATGATTTTGGGTATTTCTGGTGATTTTGATACAGCTAAAATGCGATCGCTCGTCGAGCAAAAATTCGGCAACTGGCAACCGAGTCAAAAAGCAGAAGTGCCTGCACTACCAACCGTATCGCCCGCAAATGGGGGCGGCATATTTTTGGTAAATCAGCCGCAATTAAGTCAAAGTTACGTGCAAATGGGACATTTGGGCGGAATGCTCAGCAGTCCAGATTACGGTGCTTTGGACGTGATGAACGGGGTTCTCAATGGTTTCGGTGGCCGTTTGTTTAATAACGTGCGATCGCGCCAAGGCTTAGCTTATTCAGTATACGCGGCTTGGAGTCCGAGATATGACTATCCGGGGGTGTTTGTCGCTGGAGGCCAAACGCGATCGGATGCCACAGTACCGTTTATCCAGGCGATTCGCGCCGAGATCGATCGTATCCGCACCGAACCAATTACCCCGGCAGAATTAGCTTTTGCTAAAGATTCCACCCTGAATTCTTTCATTTTCAAATTTGAAAATCCCAGTCAAACTTTGTCGCGATTAATGCGCTACGAATACTACGGTTATCCCGAAGATTTCATTTTTCGCTACCGCCGTAGCATCGAAGCAGCAACAATTGCCGACGTGCAGCGCGTAGCTAAGACTTACTTGAAACCGGAGAATTTGGTAACATTAGTAGTGGGAAATAGTGCGGCAATTGAACCGCCGTTATCGAGTTTGGGAACTTCGGTAAAAGTGCAATCTGTTGATATCACAATTCCCCCAGCCACTTAATTTATTTGTGATTAGGACTCGCAGATTCGAGTAAGGACACGGCAATGCCGTGTCCCTCCTCTTTGGCTCACAATTTTCAACTAAAAATCAATACTCAAAGGCGCTCTCGGAAACGGAATCACATCCCGAATATTCCCCATTCCAGTCATAAACTGCACTAAGCGCTCAAATCCCAAACCAAACCCAGCGTGAGGCACAGTACCGTAGCGGCGCAAATCCAAGTACCACCACAATTCCTCCTTATTCATACCCTGGGCTTCCATGCGCCGCTCCAACACATCCAGCCTTTCTTCCCGCTGCGAACCGCCGATAATTTCCCCAATATTAGGAGCCAAAACATCCATGGCTCGGACGGTTTTCTCGTCCTCATTTAAACGCATATAAAATGCTTTAATCCCGACGGGATAATCGCTGACAATCGTCGGCTTTTTAAACAAGTCCTCAGCCAAATAACGCTCGTGTTCCGACTGCAAATCTAAACCCCAACTCACTGGAAAATCAAACTTTTTGTCGGCTTTTTCCAAAAGTGCGATCGCCTCTGTATAAGTAATCCGCTCGAACTGATTATTAATGATATTTTCAGCAGTAGCCAAAACCGTTTTGTCAATGCGTTCGTTGAAAAACTCCATATCTTCGGGGCAATGCTCCAAAACGTATTTAAAAATGTACTTTAAAAACGCCTCAGCCAAATCCATATCTCCCTGCAAATCGCAGAAAGCCATTTCCGGTTCAATCATCCAAAACTCAGCTAAATGTCGCGAAGTATTAGAATTTTCCGCTCGGAAAGTCGGGCCAAAAGTGTAAACATTTCCGAAAGCCATCGCCATAACTTCCGCTTCCAACTGGCCGCTAACTGTTAAATAGGCGCGCTTTCCAAAAAAGTCTTTAGCATAATCAACCTCTTGCGAATCAGTGCGCGGCACATTCTTTAAATCAAAGTTGGTAACGGCGAACATTTCCCCCGCACCTTCGCAGTCGCTAGCAGCAATAATCGGAGTGTGAACCCACAAAAAACCGCGTTCTTGAAAAAATTGGTGTACCGCCGCCGAACAAGCATTGCGGACTCTAAAAACAGCACCGTGGGTGTTTGTGCGCGGCCGCAAATGCGCGATTGTCCGCAAAAACTCAAAGGAATGCCGCTTTTTTTGCAGCGGATAAGTTTGCGGGTCTGCATCCCCGTAAACTTGTACTTGTGAGGCTTTCAACTCTATTCGCTGTCCTTTTGCTGGAGATGCTACCAGCACTCCCGACACTTCTAGAGATGCACCTGTATTCAGTTGTTTCAGTACATTTTCAAAGTCTGGCAAATCGGAATTTATGACTACTTGCAAGTTAGCCATGGCCGAACCATCGTTGACTTCGACAAAGGCAAATTCTTTCAATTCGCGTTTGGTACGAACCCAACCTTGAACAGTTACAGTTTCGTCGGGTTCACCTGCGCGCAAAATTGCTGCAATTCGTTGATTTGTCATATCCACTCCTGTTTATTTAATATTTATTTTGCACCATCTTTCTCTCTTTTCTCTTCCTCTGCGTCCTCTGCGCCCTCTGCGGTAAATAAAAAAATCAAAAATCCCCACATTGTTCAACCTGCATAGGATTTCAAAATCCAACCGATCAAAATACCGAGTCCCCCAAAGCGAACTGCTTGCCAAAAAGGTTGTTTTATGCTTCCCCAAGAAAACAGGCTGCTTTCTAAATTCAACTCGATAGTTTCCAATTCTTGCTCAATTTCCCGCAATTCTTTTTTGAGTTGCGGCAATGGATTTCGGCGTCCCGACTGGCGGATTTCTTCGCGCCGATGGCCGAGTTCGACTTGGCGCTGTCGATCGACCTGAATTTGAGTGTACCGTTCTTTGAGTGCTGCGAGCGATCGCTCAACTGCTGCGATCGCTTGAACAAACTCACTTTCTTGCTCTTCCGGATTTAACTCTGACGGCTGTTGAGGCATTTCGATCTGCAAACCTGACAATAACAATAAAAAAAACCGATTTCCAATTAAGTTGTTATTATATGCAGTATATTTTTTAAATTCAGAAACGGCAGCCAAATCCGTATAATTGCCAATTATGCTTGAAACTACACAAACAACCCAAACTGTCAACCTCAACGAGCTGAGCACGGTAGAACTAGCCCAAGCTCTCGCCGCGCGCCTCGCCATCCACGAAAAAGATTGGCACCGCCTCAAAGCCAACCGTTCGGCGCGGGCCTGCGAGCAAGCTGCGGCCGCTTTGGTGTTTTTGCTTAAAAAACAGCCAGAAGAAGCTCTCCCGCGCTTAAACCAAGCAGCAGGATGGTTGGATCGATCGATATCTGCTCCTCCCTGTCCCACCCACGGCAAATAATTAGATTGCTCCGTTGTTCGTAACGCTGGGCGGTTTAGAGTTTGAAGTTTTGACTTGATTAGTCGCTCAAAACTTAGACAATCGCGCCGCTCGATCGAGCAGCGCGATTGTGAGTTCAAAAGATTTATACTTTTTTAACTCAAAACTCACATTTTGCATTATGATCAGCTATCAATAGCCAGAGCGTTCAAATTCTCACTGCAAACTTCAGTCCGGAAACGAAAAAATTTCCAGGTCTAGCTGAGGTGAAAACTGCTGCTTTCATAGCGGTGCTAGCGCAAGCGAGGCAGTCGGTAGCGACTGGGAAGTTCTTTGCACAGCCGTAACTCTGTACCTTGAGAATTCCACTCTACCCGATCAAATATTTGGTAAAGAATAAACAACCCCCTACCGCATTCCTGTTCCACATGGGGTAGTCCAGAGTCATCTGCAACATCCTCTGCTAGGAGACTGTCGCAATCATCGGTATAAAGGTTGCAACTGCAAGGAGCCTTAAAGCCAGAACCTTCATCCGATATCACCCACCAATATTGGTTTTGGACGATCGAAAAACGGACTCCAACAGTTTTACCGGGGTCTAATTTGTTTCCATGCTTAGCAGCATTTACCAAAGCTTCTTGAAGCCCCAACCGCAATTCCGCTTGCCAGTGATCCGGAAGCTCTGCTAGGAGCAGATCCAAAATAGGACAAAGGTATAGGGTAGAAGCGAAGCTAATCGTAATCCAATTGCGTCCGACGGGACGAGGTGAAATAGCAATCACTCAGAAAACTCCCTAACTTTCAGGTGGATAAAGTTCACACCCTGCATAGTTGGCTCCCTAGTATTCAAAATGCTAATTAATTGAGCGGCGCAGCTCTACTTCTATCTTAGAGTATCAAAGCAATTAAGAACAGCAAACAACGTCACAAAATATTCAGCGATTCTGAGAAACTTCTGCAGAGAACTATCAGTAATTTTACTTATAAGTTCTCCTAGCAGCGAAATTTTTGAGGTTGACTTTTGCCAACTAGCAACGCTGAGGCTAGCTGCATCCGCGAAGCCGTCAACACCTCTTGAATAAACGATCCCCACCTTGAAAAGCTCGTAAATAACTATAAAAAAGTCGATCCCTTGACCCTCGCCCATCAGATTCGACCCTCGCAGCCCCTGGGCAAGCGCCATTGCCCAGAACTTGCTCAGGCCGCCAAACAGCAAAATCATCATACCTAGGTATGTTGCAGCCAAAACCCGATTTATTTTCCTAAATGCGATCGGGCAAAACATCTCCTCTTGCTGCGACCCTCACAAAATCAATATTCGTTACAAAACTTATTAATCCTGAGTGCGGAAGATCGCCAGATCCCAACTCGCTCACATTGACGAATCCTTTGCTAGCGGAAGCCCGGCGCGGATGCCAAACTTTATAAATCTGAGCGTCGCGATACAATAGTTAAAGTAAATAATTATTTCTTTACATCATGCAAACAACCCCAGCCATCACCACAGCCCCCATAGCCGGCACTTACTGGCAGTGGCGGGGGCATTCAGTATACTACGTTCGATCCAGCGATCGGCATCCAGAACGCCCTCCCCTGCTGTTAATTCACGGTTTTGGAGCCTCCACAGACCACTGGCGCAAAAATATCAGCGGGCTGAGCAAAGACTTTGAAGTGTGGGCGATCGACCTGATCGGATTTGGGCGATCGGCAAAACCCGAATTACAGTACAGCGGCGACCTCTGGCGCGACCAACTCCACGACTTTATCACTAACATCATCGGCCGACCCGCCGTACTAGCGGGCAACTCCCTCGGAGGTTACGCCGCCTTGTGTGTAGCAGCCCAGCGCCCCGAATCAGCAGCCGGACTCATATTAATCAACAGCGCCGGCCCCTTCAGCGAACCGCAGCCCGCACCCGAAGCCCCGCCATTGCAAAAAGCCATATCAGCAGTAGCTAAAACTTTATTTCAGCAAGATTGGGCAAGTTTTCTGCTGTTCCAGTACGTGCGCCAGCGATCGACAATTCGGAAAACCCTAGAAAAAGTTTATCTCGACCAAAGCGCCGTCACAGACCAATTAGTAGAAGAAATTTACCTTCCCTCCTGCGATCCCGGTGCCCCCAAAGTATTCGCTTCCGTATTCCGAACACCCCAAGGCGAAAAAATTGACGTATTACTTAGTCAATTAACCTGCCCGTTGCTAATGCTTTGGGGAGAAGGCGATCCGTGGATGAATTCCACAGACAGAAGCGCTAAATTTCGCAAACACTATCCGCAGTTAACAGAACACTTTATCAAAGCTGGTCACTGTCCCCACGACGAAGTACCAGAACAGATAAACGAACTGATTCGCGCATGGATAATTGACCAATAGTCGATCGGCACATAGATAATTTTCCCACGGCCCTCTCCTCCCTCGGAGAGGGAGAAAATTATCAGATTTGCAGTAAAATTTTATGTATTGTGCCAACACAAACGCGGTTAATTTCTCTCATATATTCTGAGGAGACGGAAACAATGACCCGCAAAAAGACTCGTCGCAATTTTATATTGAGCAGTATAGCTGTTGCCAGCGGCATTGCAGGTGCTAAGGCGATCGAACAGCAGGATCTGGAAATCGCAGCCGCACCCAATAACCAGGTAGCCACCACAATAAAAATGCCAGAACGACTGTTAGGCAACACCGGCGTGAAAGTGCCGATTTTCGGTTTGGGGGGAGGCGGACAAACACCGCTGTCGCAGGCGGGAAGAGAAGCAGAAGCGGCGGTACAAATTGAACGTGCGATCGAACTAGGCATTCGCTATTTTGACACGGCGGCCGAGTACGGGCCCAGCGAAGAAAACTTAGGCAAAGTTTTGCCACCATATCGAGATCGGCTATTCCTAGCCACAAAAACCGCCGCCAGAGACAGAGATGGCGCCTGGAGAGAGTTAGAGCAATCGCTCAAAAGATTGAAAACCGATCGGCTCGACTTGTGGCAACTCCACCACGTCTCATTCCAAGCCGAATTAGACCAAATTTTCAGTGCTAAAGGAGCAATAAAGGCGATCGAAGAAGCCAAAGAGCAAAAAATAATTCGTTTGACCGGCATCACCGGACACCACGAACCTGCTATCATTGTGGCCGGCTTGGAGCGCTATCCTTTCGACACAACATTAATCTCCCTCAACGCCGCCGAAAAACATCACCCGCGCTCCTTTGTTACCAGCGCTTTACCACTTGCCAAAGCCAAAAACATCGGCGTCATAGCCATGAAAGTACCAGCTTATGGCAAATTATTTCAGAACGGTGTTTTAGATGGAATGCACCAAGCAATGGGCTACACGCTTTCACTTCCCGGCGTGCACTGCTGCATCATCGCCGCCGAGTCAGTAAAGCAATTAGAAGAAAACTTTAAAGTTGCCCAAGCATTCAAACCGCTGAACACAACAGAAATGGCAGCACTTGAAAAACGCACCGCTGCGGCTTGGCAAGAAAATACATTTTTCAGACAGTGGACTTAAAATACCAACTCCAAAATCTCCTTTTTCCTGTGTGTTCGTTTTGGTGTATTTATTGTGTCGCGGGCGAGACGCCCGCGATCTCAAATCCACGCTTCATCGGAATTATTCATCTCTCTTATCTCCCTCTGTGTTCTCTGCCTTCTCTGTGGTTAAATCCTTCCGATCCAACCGGAAACGATATGAATCATAGTTTTGTATGAAAACTCAAGTCCTCACTACGAACCTACAACGTTTATGTTACCAAACTTAATATCATCTGCGGTGAAAATACCTCAAATCACAAAACAAGGCGATCGCACCAGGTCGCCTTGTTTGTTATCATAAAAAATGCACTTTGTCAACAGCAAAAAGCTACTTTTTTTTCCGTTTAGCCTTATCTAACCGCCTGCGATCGCGCCACTCAACAGAAGTCAAATAAGCGACCCCGCCAGTCACCGTCACCAGCAGTACAAAGGCCACTAAAACGAGAAAATTAGCAATCGAAAATTCCACAACCCCTCTTCCTCTGATGTTACATTGTCTACTTTCGATTTTAGATGAAAAATGTTAACAATTAACAGTTGAATATAGACGGCTAACTGTTAACTGTTAACACTCGATTCAAACTGCTGGCAAATCTTCCAAAATTGTAAACCTCACATGATTAATTGCCAGACTCCCCACGGAAACATCCTCCTTGTTCAAAGGAAGACCGCCGCTCGTGAGACTTTGAAACCGAATTCCCTTGCCAATTTCTACGTGATACCAAGCCAAACCCATAAAAAATCGCAAAGGATAAGGGCCTCTGTCTTGAATATCATCAGGATTAGATTCCATCGGCACCCAGCCAAAACCCGGAATGTAAAATTCCAGCCAAACGTGATTGAAATCCGGCTCCAGCGACACACCTTTTCTGTCAGCAAAAGCCGGACACTTGTAGCGCCCGATCGTGCGGCAAGCAATCCCGTTCAACCTTGCCAAAGCCAACAACAACCCCACGTACTCGCCGCAAGAACCGATGCCGCGGCGTAATACAATATCGGGAGTGTCAATGTGAGGCCTAATCCCGTAAGAAAGTTGGTCGTAAACAAAATTGCGAATGCTCAGTAACTGCCTCAGAATATTAGTTTCCGAGCCAATGGCAGCCACAGCAGCCGATCGCACAATCTCCGTATCCATCGCCAAATTGTCATTATCCACCAAATACTTAGCTGCAAACTCCGGCGATAGCTTAGGAATCTTTTCGACATCCCTAGGTGACAACTGATACTTAATCGATCGAACTTCTAACAAAGCCTTCCAGCCAAAAATCCGGCGTTCCCCAGGGCGCAGTCGATCGAACTTAAACACCGCCACCCGTTCCCCTTCCTGAATTTCCTCAGTAAAAGGCATTCCGATAGGCGTAACACTCCTTACCTTTTGCCGATGAGTTTCCGAAGGCAAAGCAATCCGCCACTCCAAATTTTCGATTTCTACCTCATCGAGAGGAGACAGTTCCTCCACATAAGACATTTCCATCAAAAAACCGTTTGACAGAGCGTAGCGCTCGGCTTCATTGTAGTGAAAAGACAAAGGCTGAATAAAAGTGCGATCGCGCTTCGTCAACTGAAAAGGATCTTCCGAATTCGGGTCATCCCGGATGTAAAGTTCATCCCCGGCATAAGCCACGTACAGAACCTCCTCCCCGGTTTCGGAATCCTTGTGAAAAGCCAAACCAGAAGGCGACTCAAAGGGAGTCAAAACGCTAAATTTAATCTCCCCAGTTGCCCGTTCCAAACAGTAAACAGTTTGCTCAGTCTTGTCGCAAACCCAAATTTCCTCATCCCGGACTGTGATATTTTCCACCCCTATACCGGGAGCGTAAAACCGAGTAATTTCCCGACCTGTTTTCAGGTCAAAAACCAGAATCGAGTTTAATCTCTGGCAAGTCGCATAAAGCGTAGATTTCCACACAGCAATCCCGTCAGCAGGATAAGAAAGTGAAACAAAATGTTCTGGTTTAAGTTCAGCGATCGCCCCGTCCCGAACTGCGCCCCGACAGCAACAAATATCCTCATCTCGCGCAAACCAGAGAGTATCTTCCGAAATAGCCAGCCCGGTTGCGCCCGCAAACTTAGCCGTTTGATAAGGATTCAAAACAGTAGTGTTGTCACTTTCTCGATCGATCTCCAATAGCAGCCCTTCGGCGCGATCGACAGCGAACAACCTATTTCCTAAAAAAGCAATGCCGTGCAGTGCCAAGACTCCGATGGGTCTGACCATCCGCAGCCCCGAAGGCTGTTTGTCCGAGAGAACAGGTGAATCGAGATTCATGCTAAATTTCTTGCCGCTATTGTACAGAAAACCTGATTTTTGACTTGTAGCCGATCGCTTGAGGTTCACCAGAAAAATTGCCGAGTTTCCTGATATCCAGGATTGACGCATCAACCGGGTGTTTTTACGAAAAGGCGCCTTGTATCCTCTTGCTAGAGTTAAAAGAACCCGAATATGAGTCTTTGTCAAAGTTGGGTTTAACAAGCTCAACCCAACCTGCTGCCGTGAATGGAAGTAAGTATAACTACTAAGCTACCACTGACAAAGGCGACACAGAATTCTATGTTGAGCACAGCGACCAAAATAATCGTATCTGCCTAAAGATATAAATTAAGTACAACAGATTACTATATCCATCAAAACCTTGGATAGAATAAAACCGTGCGATAAAGTTCCTAGGTTCATCAAAAGGCAGGTTCGTCATGGCTTTGAAGTCTGCTCTAAATATCGGTGCTCTTTCATTAATTCTGTCTTTAGAGGCAGTTGCCGCCGGTAGTGTTTTAATACCAGCAGAGGCTCTCAACAGCCCCGCAAACATTGTCAAGCGCCCCTCACCACGGCAGCTACCCCTCAACTGGCAAACAGTTCAACCCCCTGAAACCAGCGGAAGCAGACCGAACATTCAGCCAACGGGTTCCACGTGGAATAGCTTTCAACCGCCGGAGGACGGAGTACCCGGAAGGCGGGAAGGGGGAGGAACCCGCGGCTTAGAATGCCCCACGGCCACAACTACCTTAACTGCCTTGATTCCCCAATCAACTATGGGGCAAACCATATCAGCAAAGCCAACTTTTTTCTACTACCTTCCTGTAGCCCTCGACAAAACAGTTCAGTTTGAGTTAGCAGACGAAAGGGACAAAACACTATACAAAAAAAGTTTTCGCATGGTAACTAGCCGTGCAGGTGTAGTTAGCGTCAGCCTCGCCTCCGACGACAACTCGCCAGCGCTGGAAGTTGGCAAAAACTATCAATGGTACTTTACTATCAAATGCAACCCAAAAAATACAACAGATGATGTTCTCGTTTCCGGGTGGATCAACCGCACCGCACTCGCCCCAACCGTGCAAACAGACTTGGATCGATCGCCCGATCGCACCAAGCTCAGTATCTTCGCCCAACAACGTCTTTGGTACGAGTACCTGGCAACTCTAGCTCAATTGCGTATCGAGTCTCCCAGCGATGCCAGTTTAGCGATCAAGTGGTCAGCACTCTTGAACTCAGTCGAACTCGGCAAAATAGCCCAAGAACCCTTAGTCGCAAGTGAGTTAATGCCTATCACAAGAAAATAATTAAACACCAGTTTCAAAAAAGAATGCAACGGTAGGCAAGCCCCAAACGGTGATTGCCATCAGTCAGTCGATTTTAGATTTTAGATTTTAGATTTTAGATTTACTTGCTGCATTGAATCTGGGATGAGGAACAGGAGTCTAAAATTTTATGATCTACACTGATGAGCGTTCGGGGCACGGTATCCGTTTTTGGGCGAGTCATTGCCAAATCTCGAATCTCAAATGGTATGACTGGTGCAGCAAGTACGAAAAACTCGGTTTCGAGCGCGGTATTTGGCAGGGCCACAGATGATTTTTGGCTGTTGCGGGTTGTTTGGTCGATCGTCCTAAATCAATTAAAATTTGTGTACTGATCAGCAAGCAGTTCGGACGGCTGGCATCTTGAAAGCCGGACTGTGGAAATTTTGATGGTCAAATTTCGTCTAATACTAAATGATAAACTGGCATAGTCAAGCAGCCGACAAACTTATTTTAGAGAAATTATTAATTATGCGCCCGAATGCAAATATTGCACTATTTCGGTTGGGGATTTCACTTCTAACTTCGCTCCCGATGGTTTGCTTTTACGCCAATAAAGCTATATCCCAAACAAACGATATTTCTCTGTTGCCCGTCGCCGCTGACAACTCAGCAGATACGGGCAATCAAGTATTAGCACTGCAAAAACTGGAAATCAAGCAGGATGAAACAGCAACAAACTTAAATCAGCTTCCCGATGCGATCGAGAGCAACCCTGAACCAGAAACACAATCGAACCCCGCCGAGAACAGCCAAGATGCCTGTTCCACAATCGATGAAACTGATTGTGGTGCGGGCATCTTGCCCGAACAAACAAATCTGGTTGACAACGATCCCCAATGTCAGAACCAGCTACATTGCAATCATGTTTTAGCCCAGAACCCGCAGACGCCACCGGGAAACCTCCCGCCCGACTTAAACCGCGATCAACTACCAGATCGGCTGTTACCGTCGCCACCGACTCAGCCAGATCCAAATCGTGATCGATTTCTGCAACCGGCCCCGCAGCCTTCCCCAGAACCTCCCCAAGTACCACCCACAGTAACGCCGCCGTCCCCGTCGCCAGTTCCCTCAACGCTGCCGAATACACCAATTGAGGTGCAGAAAATTCAAGTAGTTGGCAGCACAATTTTAAGCCAAGACGAAATTAATGCCTTAGTCAACCCCTTAGAAGGCCGTTCTACCACCCTAGAACAGCTCAAACAAATCGCCGACAAAATTACCGAAATTTACCTCAATCGTGGCTACATCACTTCGAGAGCAGTCTTGCCGCCCCAAACTATCACAGCAGGGGTAGTCCAAATTCAAGTGATTGAAGGCAAGCTAGCCAGAATTGAGGTAGAAGGAACTAAAAGATTGAATCCAAATTACATCCGCAGCCGGATTCGACTCGGGGCGGGAATGCCTTTAAGCACAGCTTCATTAGAAGACCAACTCCGGCTGCTGCGAGTCGATCCTTTATTTGACAATGTAGAAGCCAGTCTGCGGGCTGGGGATAATGAAGGCGAGAGCATTCTGATAGTCCGAATCTCGGAAGCTAATCCGTTTCAACCTACTTTCAGCATTGACAATTACTCGCCTCCCAGTGTCGGTTCCGAAAGATTGGGAGTTAGTTTGCGGCACCGCAATATAACAGGAAATGGCGACGAACTGGCAGGGGCTTATTATCGATCACTCGGCGATTCAGACGTGTTTGATTTCAGCTATCGCGTGCCGCTAAATGCGATGAACGGCACTTTGCAATTGAGGGCGGCGCCGAATCGCAACAGTATCGTACAACCACCTTTTAACCGTGCTGACATTTCGGGAAAATCGCATTTATTTGAAATTAGTTACCGCCAGCCGTTGCGGAGAACGCCGATCGAAGAATTTGCCTTGTCTGCCGGTTTTACTTATCAGACAGGTAGAACTTTTCTCGCCGGCGAACCGGTTCCTTTTGGCATCGGCCCGGACTCCAATGGTGTCACCACTACGAGTGCAATTAAGCTGGGACAGGACTACATTCGGCGCGACCCGCAGGGCGCTTGGGCCTTGCGATCGCAATTTACGATCGGCACTAGCTTGTTTGATGCTACTCAAAACGAAGGTTCTGATCCGGACGGACAATTTTTGAGTTGGCTGGGTCAAGTGCAGCGAGTACAGCGATTGAATGACAAACATTTATTAATTTTGCAGGCAGACTTGCAGTTGTCAGCTAATAGTTTGTTGCCTTCCCAGCAATTTGTAATTGGCGGCGGACAATCTTTGCGCGGCTACCGCCAAAATGTCCGTTCTGGCGATAACGGCTTCAGAGTTTCGATCGAAGATCGGATTACTTTGCAGCGCGATGCTTCGGGAAATCCCAAACTTCAATTAGCTCCCTTTTTGGATGCGGGTACGGTGTGGAACGTTGCGAACAATCCTAATACATTAACCAATCAGACCTTTTTAGCAGGTTTAGGTTTGGGGGTAATCTGGGAACCGATACAACGGGTGAACCTGCGCGTAGATTACGCTTTTCCTTTGGTGAGAATTAGCGATAAAGGCGACAATCTGCAAGATAACGGCATTTACTTCAACATAATTTATACACCCTAAAGGGACTTACTGATATCTGGCAGCATTGTCAGCAACAGGCAAGATGCCTGTTCCACAAAATATAAATTTTCTTGTGGAACAGGCATCTTGCCTGTTCCTAAAAGGCTAATTGAGAATGGTGCAACATATGAGGACTTAGGCACTCGCGGTGTCCTGACTGGGGGTAATATTAATTCCCACGCTACCGGAGTTGGTATTACACCCAGGTAGCTGTCCCTTGAGAAAAATCAGCTCGCTTTACACACCACACTCAGCCAGTCAAAAGATAATAACATCGACGAGCCAACGCCCCGCCGCCGATTCCAGTTACATCCCTTAACGTCTTTTCCTCATCCTTGACGCAGCCAATGACAGACAAAGATTATGAAAAATGATAGAGTTTGTCCTTAACATAAATAATTTTTTCTGACAACTAAGCTGATACGCAGCTAGATTGTATAATATAAATATAAAATAAGCGCTCATTAGTTAGAATGTATGCCAGCCAAAA
>NZ_JAUBQH010000173.1:0-1255 GCF_036701145.1 Microcoleus sp. Pol17C6 | reverse complement strand
TTATCATTATTGTTCCATAATATTTCTGCAGAAAGAGGTATTGACAAAATCTACTCCTTTCTAACTTGTTACCAATGGGATGAAACTGGTATTCTACTAGGAATAAGCAGAACTCATGCCCCTTCACAACGTGGGACAAGAGCATACCAAAAAAAAGCATTTTATCGGGGTGCTAAAGTCACAGCTATTGGCGCAATTAGTATGAATAAAGTGTTAGCATTGATGACAATGAATGATTCAATGGATGGACAGGCATTTGCTATATTTATTCAGCATTTTTTATGTCCTAAATTATGGAAAGGAGCGGTAGTAGTGATGGATAATTTACCCGCCCATAAATTAGCATCAATCAAGCCAATGATTGAATCTGTAGGAGCGAGTATTATTTGTTTATCCCCATACTCTCCTGATTTTAACCGTATCGCCTCAATAAGTAGGGGTAGCAGAGAAAAAAAAGTAAGCAGAGTGCACAAACTGTCATAAAATAAGACACATGACGCCAAAGATTATTTCACCAGACAAGTCATCCTCCAATATCCTGCAAACCATCGACCCCCCAGGGATTGCAGACGAATCCATGCGTCATACAGTAGAGCTTTTACTGAACCTCATAGAACAATTACAATTAAAAGTCAAAGACTTGGAGTCAGAGAATCAACGGTTAAAAGATGAAAACAACCGATTGAAGGGAGAGCAAGGAAAACCAGACATCAAAGCCAAGTCCAAAGGATTCAAAAGCCAGCACTCTTCAGAGAAAGAACGAAAAACGCCAAAAAAGCACAGCAAAGGCAGTAAGAACGCCACAATTAAAATAGATCGAGAAGAAATACTAGAATATCCTAAAGACCAACTACCAGCAGACGCAGAATTTAAAGGATACGAACAAGTAATCATCCAAGATATCAGCTTAGCAACCGACAACATATTATTTCGCAAACAGAAATATTACTCAGCCTCAGTCGGAAAAACTTATGTAGCAGAATTACCAATGGGCTACGAAGGAGAATTTGGACCTGGAATCAAAGCCTTAATCATCAGTTTGTACTATGGGGGTAATATGACCCAAGGCAAACTACTAGATTTTTTAGCCGATTTAGGTATTTCCATCTGGGCCGGTTATTTATCCAACCTATTAATCAAAAACCAATGCCTTTTTGAAACCGAGAAACAAGAAGTTTATAAGCTGTTGCACATTTAAACTGTGATACAAGCATTGCCCTTATTTTTGATTTTACGACCCCATTTAATTATTAAT
>NZ_JAUBQH010000010.1:0-137789 GCF_036701145.1 Microcoleus sp. Pol17C6 | reverse complement strand
GCCTACACAGTCTCTTATGCTTATTTTGTTAACTTTGTCAAGTTCATATTATACCAAATTAGATGAGCTTACCCTGGAGGCGGGTCGCTCTCCTGTTAAAATGTTCAAAGACTCAGAAGCGGAATTTGGTAGTTGTTCAAGCATGGGGATGATCAACAGTTTTAAGACTTGGTTTTTCTGGTAGATGGCTTACCGTCTTAACGATAGTTTCCCCGATCGCTAGCTGGCTAGGTACAATTCAATAATTTTGTTAATCCCTGCCGCTGCTGTATTTATTTTGATTATAGCTGTTGTCAAAGTGCGGATGTCAAGATACTGGCTCTGTTTGGGAAAGCAAAGAGTACGCTGTAATTTAAGGAGAGTTTCAAAGGAATTTGCGATCGCCCGTCGCATCAATACAATTTTAAATTTGAGATTTAAGATTTGAGATTTTTCCTGATTAGTAAGGTTTGCGCTACCCAACCAGCCCGTTGGCTGGCTAGAAACCCGGTTTCTACAAGTTTTGCAGACAGGAACAAGAAATATAGAAAGAAACCGGGTTTCTGAATTCTGTGTGCGATCGCGAACAGAGTTTTTAGTAGAATCTTCACCAAAAATTCTAAATTAATTCAAAATTCACAACCGCGCAGGCTTGTTCGCGAACGAAAGCAATCTCAAGATTTCAAACTATTTTCTTGTCCGACTTTAGCCTCCTGAGCAACTTGCTCAACCTCATCTTTGGCGAGAATTTCCAAAGCTGTCTGTGCTTCTGCACCGCCCAACCGCCCTAAAGCTTGGGCTACTCTGTAACGGATCTGCCAATCTCCATTGGAAGCGTAGGGAAGCAGCAGCGGCAGCGCGCGTTTATCTCCCAATTCACCTAATGCGCTGATGGCAATGGTTTGGATCAATTCGTTTTCAGAATTCAGGGCATTTTCTAACATCGGAAAGGCTTTCGGATCTCCCATTTCTCCCAAAGCCGCGACGATGCTCAGTTGCACCAGCCATTCAGAGGTACTGCTATAAACTTGCTGCAAATCTTCTAAAGCATCGGTTAATTTCAATGCGCCCAAAGCATCGGCTGCTGCTGCTTGCACGTCGGGTTCGGGGTCGTTGTTCAGGCTGTTTCGCAGTACCTCTAAAGCGTTCGGCAGATTCTGCGTGCCGAGGGTTGATAATTGGCTGACTGCTGCGTAGCGAACCCGGACGTTATTATCGCCGATCGCAATTTGAATCAGTTTATAGGCAATCGCTGGTTCTAGTTGCCGCAGTTGGTTGACTGCTCGCAGTCTTTCGCCAAAATCCTCGGAATTCAGCAATTGTTCGACAGACTCAGGGGTAATGCTCATTCGATTTTAAATTTGATAATTGGTAATTGGGAAGAAGGAAGTTCGGCAACGGATTCTGTAACGGATGTAACGGATGTAAAGGATAGAAGGAAGAGGGAAAGAGGGAAGAAGGAAGAGGGAAGAAGGAAGAAAAAAAATAGCTCTGCGTGTATTCCTGACTTCCTTGTCGTCAATCTCGGTAATTGGTAATTGCCAAAAGTTGGCGAGATTGAAAGAGCGATCGACTCATTTTCTGATACAGTCCTGGAACTGCAACAGTTAATTTAAGATTCGGCAGCCATCGAGCGAATAATATCTCCCCTAGTGAGGATGCCGATTACTTTGCCCGCCGAATCGACCACCGGCAATCGATGGATGCTGCGATCGTGCATCAGTTTGGCAGCTTCTTGGATAGATTTGTCCGGCCCGATGGTAACTGGCTCTGTACTCATCGCTTCTCCTACTGTTTGCCCTAAAGCCTTGTGGAGTTCTCGCTCGTAACGAGAGGGATTTTCCAAATAAATCACGCTATCGAGCACCATGATATAAGCGGGCGGAGTTACGCCGCTTTCCCGCCACATCAAGTCGGTTTCGGAGATGACTCCTACCAACAAGTCATTCTCATCTACGACGGGAAGACCGCTAATGCGTCGATCAGCTAAAATTTTAATCGCTTCGTTCAAGGGCATTTCGGGTCGCGCCAAAATCGGCTCGCGGCTCATTACATCGGCTACTGTTTTTGGCATGATTAGCGGTTGATTGAGTTGTTGCTCTAAATCGATCATATAGGGAAAGCGTGACACAGACTGAAGAAAGGCAGCTCTGCTGAAAGGATTGGTTTGAAGGTAGTAAAGAAGGAAAAAGTTTGAATGCCAGAATTTTGCTGTTTTTTTCGATCGCACTATAAAATTCTGCCGTTTGCCTCCCTCCGGCGAGCGATCGGCTTGAGAAGATTGTTAAGATATCTTAAAGAGCGGATAAATCCTTACCAATGCCAGAATCTCCAGCCCGAGAACCAGACTCCCAACCAGAAGCGCGCTGTGTATTGGTTTGCCAGTATCAATCTTGCCTGAAAAATGGTTCAGCAGCAGTGCTAGCTGCTTTTGAAGCTCAACAAGTTGCCGGGGTGAAAGTGGAGGCCTGTAGTTGTCAGGGACAGTGCACCACTGGCCCGACTGTACGAGTTACCCCAGACGAAATTTGGTATTGTCGAGTTAAACCGAGTGATGTACCGTTAATTGTGGAAGATCACCTCAAAGAGGGGAAACCTGTAGAGGCGCTGTTCAATCCGAGAATTCATGCGCGTTATTCTTATTAAGATTGACTTGATTCGGTGAAACTTCCAAGATCGGGCGCATCTAATTTTAATAGTTATTGTTAAGGAACTGGCACTTTGAAAATCCAAGGAATTGCGCTGAGTTTGTTAGTCCTAATTCTGGGGCGTCCGTTGGCGGTTGCTGCTCAAACGTCGGCGGTTTCTGGGGATATTTGTCCTGGGGAATTGGGGGCGCAAGTAGATGCGATCGCCAATCGTCCCGAATTTAGTCGATCGCGCTGGGGCATTTTGATTCAACCTCTATCTTCTACTACTACTCTCTACAGCCGCGACGCCCAAAAATATTTTATTCCAGCATCAAATGCCAAGCTGCTAACTACAGCCGCTGCTTTGCAGAAACTCGGTGCAGATTTTCGGATTAAGACATCGGTTTACAGCGGCGAAAATGGAAGTTTGTACGTTGCCGGCAGGGGAGATCCCAGCATTGCTGAGGCTCAGTTGAAATCTTTGGCGCAGCAGTTGAAGCAGCGGGGAATCAGTCAAGTTAACCAGTTGATTGGCGATGACAGCTATTTTCAAGGCAGTGCAGTCAATCCGAATTGGGAATGGGAAGACGCGCAAGCAGGCTACGGAGCCCCGATTAACAGTTTAATTTTCAATCAAAACGCGATCGACCTTCTCTTGTCGCCACAGGCTCTGGGGCAACCTCTGAAAGTTACTTTTGCCGAAGCAAAGCTGGCAAATCAGTGGCAACTTCAGAACAATACTCTTACCGTCGCTGAAAACGAATCTGAGTTTATTGAAGTTGGCCGGGAGTTCGATCGACCTATAATTCGACTGGGCGGACAGTTGAAAGTTGGTGGCGAACCTGAATCAGCTTATGTCGCAGTTGTCAACCCCGCTAATAATTTTTTGCAGTATTTTCAACAAGCCCTGGCGGCTGAGGGAATTCCTGTTAAACAGGCTTTAGTTGCATCGGCTGCTCGCAATTTAAATCAAGAATTAGCGACCGTTGAATCGCCGCCGCTGGCGGAATTGGTGAGAGAAACTAATCGCGAAAGTAACAATCTTTATGCAGAAGTTTTATTGAGATTGCTGGGAAAAGTTACAGGCAAGATGCCTGTGCCACAAGAGGATACAGGTGAAAGCGGTTTGAAAGAGCTAAAGGCAGTTTTAACTCAATTAGGAGTAAATCCAAACAGCTACATATTAGCCGACGGTTCCGGCTTGTCTCGGCACAATTTAATTACTCCAGAAGCCTTGGTGGAAACTTTGAGATTTATGGCCAATTCACCTGCTGCATCTATTTACCGCCAGTCACTGTCGATCGCTGGGGAGAGCGGCACTTTGAAAAATCGCTTTAATAATACACCAAATCGCGTAATTTTGCAAGCAAAAACAGGAACTATGAGCGGAGTTTCGGCGCTGTCGGGATATATCGAAGTTCCGAATTACGAGCCGCTGGTGTTTAGCATTATCGTCAATCAATCTGACCTATCGACTGCAAAAATGCGATCGGCAACGGACGAAATTGTGCTATTATTGAATCGCCTGCGCCGCTGTTAAAACAATACATTTAAGGTGATAAACTTGAACTCAGTAGTTACACCTAAAACACAGGACACCCCAAAACCCTACAAGTTTTAAGTTTAATTAGATTGCAGCGGCGGGGATCGAAAAGCAGCTACAATAAAAGTAGAAAAATTAACAGCATTGGGCCGTTTCAGCCTGCTACCAGTCGGCGGGTTGTGTACTTCCCGAAAATAAGTCTAACTTTCCAACTATGAATTCTTTCGATTCCGAACAGCAACACATCTTTGTCGAAACCAATAACATCCGCCTGCACTGCGTTTCTCAAGGAGAAGGCGAGCTCGTTCTCCTCCTGCATGGGTTTCCAGAGTTTTGGTACTCTTGGCGTCATCAAATCCCTGCTTTAGCGCGTCATTTCAAGGTTGTGGTGCCGGATTTGCGGGGCTACAACGATTCCGACAAGCCGGAAAGCGGCTATGATTTAGATACCCTGAGCGCGGATATTCGCGGTTTGATTGCGAGCCTCGGTTATACAAAAGCTCACGTTGTAGGTCATGATTGGGGAGGAGCGATTGCGTGGCACTTAGCTCAAAAATTCCCCGAACAACTCAACCGCTTGGCAATTTTAAACGCTCCGCACCCGCAGCGATTCGTGCAGGAAATGGCGAGCAATTTAGATCAAATCCGCCGCAGTTGGTACGTTTTGGCGTTTCAGGTTCCCGGCATTCCCGAATGGTTGATCCGGCAAAACTTGAAAGATTTTGTACACAATGTTTTTCAAGGACAAGCTGTTCGCAAAGGATCTTTTAGCGCTGAGGAAACTAAGATTTATCAGACTGCTTTAGAAAAGCCGGGAGTATTAGCTGCCGCTATCAATTATTACCGGCAGATGTTTCATCCGCAGAGGCTTTGGAATTTGGGGCAGAAATTAGAACCTGTGACAGTGCCTACTTTGGTGCTTTGGGGAGAAGAAGATGCGTTTTTGAGCCACAAACTTGTAGAAGGTTTAGACAGATTAATTACGGCTCCGTTTAAGTTGAAATTAGTTCCTCACTGCGGTCACTGGATTCAGCAGGAAGCGCCGCAAACGGTGAATCGAGAATTGCTGAGTTTTCTGAGAAATTCTTCTCGTTCTGTGGCTGTGGCATAGAATGTTTTAAACATTGCAAATGAAAACCCGGTTTTACAGCTAAACCGGGTTTTCATCTGTCTAGGGATAGGTTTTTTTTAGGGTGCGTCGTGCCTAGAGTTTCTGGATTACCAGAGAATTCAAGCTAGCTGACGCACCCTACTTATTTATTAGTCCCAGAGCAAATTTTCTTGGATCAGCAGTGCAATCATCGCAGTTCTGGAACACACACCGAGTTTGATAAAAATCCGCCTCACGTAAGTAGCAACCGTCCAGTGACTGATGTTTAAATTTTTGGCAATACATTTGTTGGGCAGCCCTTGGGCTACTAATTGTGCGATCGCTCTTTCCCGTGGACTCAGGCTAATTTCCGGTTTGTAACTTTTGCTTTGCATACTTTTGCAGTGAGGTAACGAGTTAAAATCTAATCAATTAAGGGTAGAATTCCGAGTTTTTCTCGAACTTCAGATAAAGGAGTTTCCCAATCAGATGCAACGTCCCAATTAATTAGCCGAGTGGCTAATTTTCCGTGTTTTAAGCCTTTGATAATTTGTCCGATCGCGCATTTGCCGCTGATCAGTCCAACTAACACTAAAATCGCACAAGAAGGACGAAATACTTGAGCGCGAGTAAACGCTTGAAGTACCAATTCATCTTCTGTTGAAGCTGAAAGACCGGTCAGAACGTGCCAAACGTCGTGGTTTCGCTGAATCCAGTCTCCCGATGCGATCGGCTCAAAGCCTTGTTCGTCTAGAAATCGCGCCACTTCGCACCCTAATGTTCCTGCTGGCAGTTGGCGCAATTTTGCCAAGTCTATTTCAAAATGTCGATCGCTCTCAATTTGAGGATTAATTGTTTGAGCCATCTTTAATATAACTCCTAATTGACCGTCAGCCATAATTTATTCTCCCTTCAACAATGATTTAAGTTTCGAGCAAATTAATTTATGTTGGTCAAGTTCATTTTTGCGCTGAATCAATACGATTTTTTTACGGGCTGAACTTAGAAATCGTATTTTCTGTCAAAGCAATCGGCTGTCAGGAGCTTTTACATTTCTTTACAAGCATTCTTAGATTTGAAATCTGCTACCTGTAAAAATCGCCCTAGTGTTTGGAATCCCAACTTGACTCACCGGGAAGTACCAGTAAAATCCACAGTATTTAGCGGTGATTGGAACCCCCTTACTTACGTATATAAATTTATTCTGCTGCTAATTATTGGAACCTGCAATGAGTCAGAAGTTGAAGCTTGCAGACCTCGTGATGCAGGTGCATACAAGTGAAGAGAGTTGAAGGGAGCTGAAGTAAGGTGAAGTTATGCAGAGTTGATGTTTCGGAATTACGCAGTAGTGCCAATCCCCCGTGGTTGCCGAATTTGTCGTGGCAATCATGGGGGGTTGCCCGTATGTCGTTAGAATGTAGCTCAAATGAGTCACACTCATTTGAGCGACTTGTCAAATATCTTCACCAACAGCTACAAATAAAGTAGAGATTCATATCATACAAGGTGTTGCTGTGAAAAAACTTTCTATTTTGTTATCCACAGGAGTTGTGTCATTGATTTGGTGCGCTGCTGCTAGCGCTACGACTTATGTTAATCCTAACGGTAAAACTACTTTAAACCTGTCAGAAAAAGGGAACAATCGCAGCGGTTTTTACATTACCAAAGTAGGCAATCGGGAATTTTTGGGCAATATTCAAATTACCCGTTATGAAGGAGCAGCAGGCTCTTACTATTACAATGGGACTTTCAAAGACAGTGCGAGCGGCCCTGGCCAAAAAATTGTTTGTTCTGGGGATATTACCATTGTTAGGCGTCAAGTTGGAAGGAGCAGCCAATTGGGAGCCGAAGTTACTTGGAAGGTGAAAGGAGGAGAAAATTGTCCTTCTATTGGCCAGACATTTAAAGTAAATTTAGTCGAATCTTTACCGCGTCCTAATGCTAGCGGCGACTATACTTCTAGCAATGCTAATACTTGGCTGGGCCAAACTTCTGGCTTAGGAACTTGGCCGTCTTGGCGAGTCACCTCGCGGGATGGAGAACTCAACTGTCGCCAGACTCCCAATGGAGCAATCAAACAAGTTTACCGCGCGAATCAAGATCCAATTGCTGCTGAACTCAGGGGAACAAATGCAATTAAAATTGAGAATAATCAACCCTGGCTGCTGACAACAAAAGGCTGTTATGTGCGGGCTAATTCTCAATACGTTCAGCCAGTTTCTATGCCACAGTAAGTGACAAAAGTGATAAATAAACTGCTGCTCATCTCAAAGCATGACTTCTTAAATAAAGAAGTCATGCTTCTGGGTGTTCTGTTTTTTTAACTTGTTCTACTTAAAACCTAATTTGCCATTTAGTGGCCCAGCAGCAAAGCTTCTTCTGCCAAATCTTGGCTTTCAATAACCTTTGGTTCCTTCAGGATAAAAACACAAAGGAAGCACACAATTACAGCCGCAATTCCGAGTAGCTCAAAGAAGCTGCGGTTGCCTGCCACTGTTTGGGGCAGAAAGCTATAAATGGTCGCATAAATTACAGAGCCGACACTGCCGTAAGCACCGATGTTGCCGGCAATTTGACCAGTTGCTTCTGGTTTAATTAAGGGGGCGATGCCAAAAGTTGCGCCTGCTGCGGCGAAGACAAAGAAGGCACATAACATGGTCATGATAATCACAATTGCTAAATGCCAGTTGGCGCTAATTTGGCTCATTATTAAATACCCCAATCCCACTCCGCCCGTCATGACTGTCAGCGTCCACTTGCGGCTGCCGATTTTATCAGAAATTAAGCCTCCGGCTGGACGGCTGACCAAGTTCATCAGCGGATAGCTAGCAGCTAGAGGCCCGGCGATCGCATGATTTAGATTGAAGGTGTGTTCAAAAAATTCCGGTAACATGGAAACCACAGCGAGCTCTGAACCAAAGCTGACTGCATAAGCTAATTCTAATACGAATACTTGACTGATTTGATAGCGTTCTTGAGGTGGGTAATGTTTTTGACCGGTGACAACTTCTCGGTTAACTTCCCAGGCTTTGTAAGCCTGAATTAAATAGAGTGCTGTCAAACTAATCCAAACAGCGTACATCACATTTGCCGTCAGAAAATTTGCTTTCTGCAAGCGCCACACAATCAAAGCTAAGGCACCAAATAGAGGAATATTGGTCATCGACAGTGCCCAAAAGCTTTTGGCGCTGGTGACTTCCATTGCGCCGTTGCGGGCGGGGCGCTGATAGACTTTGCCGGGAGGAGTGTCTTGAACGTTGCAGTAAAAAATGACTCCGAAAACTGCTGTGGCAATTCCAGTAAGGGCGATCGCCAGCCGCCAATTTGTGTGTCCGACTGAGAGAAAAGCTGTTCCTGCCGCGATCGCGGGTAACGCTGCTTCTGCGGCAAAAGAGCCAAAGTTGCCCCAGCCTCCATAGATACCTTGAGCGAAGCCGATATCTTTTGGGGGGAACCATTCGGCAACTAAGCGAATGCCAACTACGAATCCAGCGCCGACAATTCCCATTGCCAAACGGCTCAAAACCAACTGATTGAAGTTTTGGGCAAAGGCGAATGCCAGAGTTGGAAATGCTGCATACACCAGGAGTGAAGAGAAGGTGATGCGAGGACCGAAGCGATCGAGCAACATCCCGATAATAATACGTGCAGGAATTGCGAAAGCTAGGTTGCACAGACTGATGATTCTGGCTTGCCCAACTGTCAATCCCAAATCGTGCTGCACCGTTGTGCTGAAGGGTGCGTAGTTGAACCACACTACGAAAGTTAAGAAAAAAGCAAACCAACTCAGGTTCAGAATCCGAAAAGGTCCTCTGAACGATAAAAGCCCTTGAAGCATATATAACAACTTGTCCTAATAAATAATACAGATTATTAATTTCGAGTTGACTTTCTAACTGTTTGGGGTAACGGTTTATTTACTTTCGCGCTTTTATCCGTTGCGTTCCAATTCAAGTGGATGTCCAGAGGAAAAATTGTATACAAAGTTACTGTTTATCCTCAAAACGCCAGTTCGCGCATCGAATTGATGCGGCTATTGCATTTAAGTCTAAATTTAGTAATAAATACTTATTGCGTTAAAAATCAAAAAAATGTATATTTGAATACAGAAATTAAATTAATTATAAAAACAGGTAAGTAAAAATGCTTGTACGCTTAACCGAAATAGAAACCCAGCAAGGCGATCGCCACTATATCAGTGCCATGAACAACGGATTTAAGGTTAAATCAAGACTTTTTAGTTTTCTGACAGTATGTGTAGCAGTGGCTGGATGCTTGGGAACTGCTTCTGGGGCGATCGCCCAGGAAGCTCAACCGCAAGTAAAAGCACAGGCGATCGAGCAATCCAATCAGCAGACAGTCAACAGCACGACAAGTCAACCTACTGCTGCGCCTCAATTCGATGCAGCAGCGCAAGAAGAAATTGCTCAGATGTTGCTGGGATTTATCTATTTTGTATTGCCAGTGGGTGTGGGCTTAACTATTTTTCTGCACGACAAATATGCTCAGAAGCGCTCTGCTACTCTCAACCAGCAGATAGAAGTTTTAGAGATTTCCTTTCACCAAACTCCTCAACATTAAACAACGTGGTGAAATACTCTTATTTTAGAACCCCGACTTCTTCGATGAAGTCGGGGTTATTTGTATTCTCTCAAATGCTTTACCCATACATCTAAAAAAAACAGAATAAACAGAGCGCCGACTTCTTTAAAAAGTCGGCGCTCTAACAGCTATCGGATTTATTAACTAAAAGATTTAGATTTCTTCCAAATCCTCTACATCTTCTACATTGTTTAGATCTTCTACATTGTCTAGATCTTCTGCATCCTCATCCTCATTGTCAACAGGGGCAACAGAATTAGCAGAAACCACAGCACCAGTCTCAAGTTTCTTTTTAACTAGCTCCTCAATTTCATTTTTGAAGTCGGCATTTTTCTCCATGTGTTGGATCACTTTGTCTCGTCCTTGAGCTATGTTTTCGCCGTTATAGCTATACCAAGAACCTTTTTTGATAATTACTCCCATTTCGTCTGCCAAGTCAGTAAGACAGCCTAAGGTAGAAATGCCTTTGCCAAATACAATGTCAAATTCGGCAATGCGGAAAGGCGGAGCAACTTTATTTTTAGCAACTTTAACTTTCGTGCGGTTGCCGTACTCTTCTGTGCCTTTTTTCAAGGTTTGAATCCGGCGGATGTCGAGTCGCACGCTGGCGTAGAATTTGAGCGCGTTACCGCCAGTTGTGGTTTCGGGGTTGCCGTAAGTTACGCCGATTTTCTGCCGCAATTGGTTGAGGAAAATGACGGTACAGCCAGATTTGCCGATATTACCAGTGATTTTCCGCAAAGCTTGGCTCATCAAGCGCGCTTGCAAACCCATGTGGGAGTCGCCCATGTCGCCTTCGATTTCGGCGCGTGGGACGAGGGCGGCTACGGAGTCAATTACTACGATATCGACGGCGACGGAACGCACGAGTTGATCGACAATTTCTAGACCCATTTCACCGGTATCCGGCTGGGAAACTAATAGATTTTCAATATCGACGCCTAAAGCTGAGGCGTAGGTGGGATCGAGGGCGTGTTCGGCATCGACGAAGGCTGCGATACCGCCGGATTTTTGGACTTCGGCGATCGCGTGGAGGGCTAGAGTGGTTTTACCGGAACTTTCCGGGCCGTAAATTTCAATGACTCGGCCTTTTGGCAAACCGCCGCCCAAAGCAATGTCCAGTGTCAGGGCTCCGGTGGAAATGGTTTCTACCCTCATGCGAGTGGAGTCTCCCAATCGGACGATCGCCCCTTTGCCAAAGCTGCGCTCGATTTGGGAGAGTACGGAAGTTAGAGCTTTTTGCTTTTCTGAGTTTTCAGTGGAAGTTTTTATAGACGTATCTCTTTTTGCCATTTGCGGTACGCGGGTAGACCCCTTGCGGAGCTTGTTGATTAACTGTACAACACGTATGTTAGCAGTTATTTTTAGGGTCTGGAGGTTCTGCGGGGATTTGGTTTAAGATTCTTGATTTTGGGGGTGGTTCAGCCTGAGCCAGCTTTCAGAAGGCTCTAATCTAGAAGGTATTCGGCATCCGGCAGAGGGTAGAATTATTGTCTGTTGGGGGATGTAGTTGGTATCGATCGCTCTCGGAGTGAGGTTTAAGATGGTCTACAGTTCCAAATTCCGTGAAGCGTAGCTATCCCGGAGGGAATCGCCACAATTAGGACAAGCATGGGATCTACAACACATCAAGACACATCTGTTAATAGCAAAAATTCCCGCTGGCTGATGAACTTATTGGCGATCGGCATTTTACTAGGTATCGGATTTCGGTTTTTTGAGATCGATCGCAAACTGTACTGGCACGACGAAGCTTACACATCAATCCGCGCCGCTGGTTTCACCCGCCAAGAAATCGACGACGAACTATTCCTAAACCGGATTTTCCCCGCACCAGAATTGCAAAAATATCAGCGGATTAAACCGGGAAGTACAGAAGCAGACACAATTCGTTCTTTAGCACTAGAAGACCCGCAGCATCCGCCTTTATACTTTCTCATGGCTCGTTGGTGGATGCAGCAATTTGGCAGTTCTCTAACAGCATCCCGCACTTTGCCAGCACTATTGAGTTTGCTGTCGCTGCCTTTGATGTACGCTTTAGCTCAGGAACTTTTTGCCTCGAATTTTGCTGCGTTATTAGCAACAGCACTTTTGGCTTTATCTCCCTTTGACATATTGTTTGCTCAGACAGCAAGGCAGTACAGTTTGCTGACAGCCACAGTTATTGGCAGCAGTTGGCTGCTGCTGAGAGCAGTGCGGTTGCGGGGTTGGAAAAATTGGGTATTTTACTCGCTGGCGATCGCCCTTGGTTTCTATACTCACCCTTTCTTCAGTTTAACACTCATTGGGCACGGAGTTTTTATAATTTCTTACTGGTTGTTTGTCAAAAAAACAAAATTGCCAGGTCACGTCACTAATTCCCAATTTTTCTTAGCAGTAACAGCAGCTTTAATATTGTATATCCCCTGGATTTACGTGCTGGCAACCAACCTGGGACGAGCATCAGCTACGACAGATTGGACGCGAGTATCTCCGGGTTGGCTGTATCTTGTCAAATTGTGGACACTCAGCTTTACAGCTTTATTTTTTGACTTCGACTTCGGGTTTGATAATATTTGGACTTATCTGCTGAGATTGCCATTTTTGTTGTTAATCGCGGCAGCCCTTTACAAAATTTGCCGCAGGGTTAGCACTTCAACTTGGCTGTTTATTTTAACATCAATTTTTGTACCTTTTTTGATACTGGCATTACCGGATCTCATCCTAGGCGGCAAACGTTCCGCCGTCAGCCGTTATCTAATTTCCTGTTTTCCGGGAGTGCAGCTAGCAGTTGCTTACTTGCTCGCCAGTAACGTGAAAACTCAGCAGCGGTTTTCGCAAGTCATTTTAGCCTTGGTATTTACAGCAAGTGTAGCCTCCTGTACAGTTAGCGCTTTTTCTGATACTTGGTGGAGCAAAGACTTGAGCTATTTTAATGCTGAAGTTGCGAAAATTATTAACAAAGAGGCGATAGCTAATCGGTCGATTAAAGATACAATTGTAATTAGCGATCGCGGCAACGATTTTACGAACATGGGAGATTTGCTGTCTCTGAGTTATTTGCTCGACAAAGACGTGCGGCTGATGCTGATGAGCCAGTCGCCAGAAATCGAGATGCTGAACAAATATTCGGCTCCCCTGGTGTTCCGCCCTTCGGAAAAATTGCGATCGGCACTTAAGCAAAATCAACGCCGCTTAGAGCCGATATTGGAATATGCCAGACTTTTTCGAGCGCGGCGAGCTTCTTAGAGCAGATGGACCGAAATGAACGATCGTCCCCGGTAGGGTTCGTCAGTGGATTTTAGATTTTAGATTTTAGATTTTAGATTTATTCCACAGATGAATCTGGGAGATTAAACTTTGGTCTAAAATTTTTGGAGATTCACGACAGGAGTAGGTGGGACGGTATCGGTTTTTGGGGGGTCAGAAAAAACTGTTTGAGTTGCCTCAAATATTTCGACTGACGCACCTTAAATCACTATTTGGGCATTTTTGTCAATATTCCCGGTAAAGTGCGTCAGACAAAAAAACTGTGTCAGTTGTCTCAAGTATTGGGGCTGACACACCCGACAGGATCAGCAATAATTATTTGAATACTTAGGATTAAACACAATGCAAGAGTTAAATAAATCATCTTCCGAATCCGCGCAGAAGTTTCGCGATCTTCAGACAGAATTACGCGAACGTTGGCGAGCTATCGAAGAATTCGACAGCGGAGATTGTGACATTATTATCATTCCTTCTCTCAGCTTAGATCAGCAAGAAATGCAGAAAGTTGAGGGGGCTTACCACTACGAAGAGCGGCATTTATTTTCATTAATTCGCCTGCGAAATCCGCGCACGCGCTTAATTTACATTACCTCCGAGCCCTTGCACCCGATGATTGTGGATTATTACCTGCAATTGCTGCCGGGAATTCCATTTTCTCACGCGCGCGATCGGCTTGTGCTATTCAGTGCTTACGATGCTTCTGCCAAATCCCTCACCCAGAAAATTTTAGATCGTCCCCGCTTAATGGAGCGCATTCGTCAAGCAGTGCGGCCGACAAAATCCTATATGGTTTGTTATAACTCGACGCCCTTAGAACGCGAGTTATCTGTTAAATTGGGAATTCCTTTGTGGGCCAGCGATCCCGATCTGTTATACTGGGGAACCAAAAGCGGTAGCAGGCAAATTTTTAAAGAATGTGGCGTGCCTTATCCTGACGGTTCCGAGTTGGTTTGGAATGCGGAAGATTTAGCGGAAGCTGCGGCGGATTTGTGGGCACGGCAGCCGCATTTGCAACGGATCGTAATTAAGTTAAATGAAGGTTTTTCGGGGGAAGGAAATGCAATTTTATATCTGAAGTCCCTCGCAGGTAAAGCGCCTCAAGAAAGAGCGAAGGCAATTGGCGAGCACTTCCATAATTTGCGCTTTCAAGCAACGGGGGAAACCTGGGAAAACTTTAGCAGCCGCATTCCCGAATTAGGGGCAATTGCCGAAGCATTTATCGAAGGAGAAGCAAAGTTCTCGCCCAGTGTTCAAGGCAGAATTGTGCCCAGCGGCGAAGTAGAAATTCTCTCAACCCACGACCAAATTTTAGGAGGCCCAGACGGCCAAATTTTCCTGGGTTGCCGATTTCCTGCGGACGAATCTTACCGCCTGGCTTTGCAAGAATTGGGATGGAAAGTCGGGCAAAACTTAGCTAAAAAAGGCGCTTTAGAGAGATTTGGAGTAGATTTTCTCGCGGTGCGCCAATCCGACGGCAACTGGGATATGCAAGCAATAGAAATTAACTTGCGGAAAGGAGGCACAACTCATCCGTTTATGGCGCTGAAGCTGTTAACAAATGGTCGGTACGAACGTTCGACAGGATTATTTTACAGCTTGCAGGGTCGTCCAAAATATTATGTCGCTTCGGACAATTTGAAAAAAGAGCGCTATCGGGGATTATTACCGAACGATTTGATGGATATTATTGCTGACAATCAACTGCACTTTGACAGCGGTACAGAGACGGGCAGCGTGTTTCATTTAATGGGTTGTTTGTCGGAGTTTGGCAAATTGGGAGTGACGAGTATTGGCAATTCGCAGCAAGAAGCTGAGGATATGTATAACAAAGTTGTGAAAGTTCTCGATCGCGAAACGTCAGGCGATTTTAGATTTTAGATTTTAGAATTTATCCAGCCAGTCAGCTTAGATACCCGGCTTCTTGAAGAAGTCGGGTATCTAATATCCCTCGCGTTTTGTATAGCAACCGGCAAGACGATTAGGAAGTTTTTTATCACCCAAACGATTGCTATTATTGAATTTGCCTTCTTGCTGCTTGCTTCTTCCTTCCGTTATAGCTAATTTTTAGCGGGATAAAGGGGCGTGGGGTCGATCGAACCTGTGCGGTTGAGCGGCCAAAAACGCACAATTGCCCTACCGATGATATTTTGCTTGGGTACAAAGCCCCAGTAATGACTGTCACAGCTTGCGTTGCGGTTGTCGCCGAGCACCAAGTAAGAATTTGGAGCTACAACTACAGGCCCGTAGGGATACTGCGGAATTTCTTCAATATATTTTTCCTGTAGCGGCTGCTTGTTAATAAAAACTTTTCCCTCTCTGACTTCCACACTGTCCCCCGGCAGTCCGATCACTCGCTTGATATAGGCATCTTTGATCGGTGGAGGCTGTCCCGTGCACAAACTAGCGGGGTCAGGAGGCATAAATACGATAATATCTCCTCGCTGGGGATCTTGGAATCGATAGCTTACCTTATCTATAATTAATCGATCGTTAATTTGTAAGGTTGGGAGCATCGAGCCGGTGGGAATGTAGCGTGCTTCGGCAACCAGGGTGCGGATACCAAAGGCTAAAAATGCTGCTAAGCCGATCGTCTTAATTCCTTCGATCCAAGGATTTTCGGTGTCTTGCGGAGGTTTTTCGTCGGCTGACTTGTCTAGACGAGTCATAGGGTATTGTAGTGACTGAGCTGGATACGAATTATAAACTTAATAATGCTTCCATGCTAGCACGCTGTTTACTCAATTAATGGTATCTTATGACTCCCAAATCAAGTTTGTTAATCCGTCGCGCTCGCATTCTTTTGCCCAATGGTGAGTTTTTGGTAGGAGATGTGCAAATCTGCGATCGCAAAATTGTCAAGGTTGCTGCGGAAATTGTCGAATCTGGCGATCGAGAAATAGATGCTAAAGGCTTAACTCTGTTACCCGGAGTAATTGATCCCCAGGTACACTTCCGCGAACCGGGTTTAGAACACAAGGAAGACTTATTTACCGCTAGCTGTGCTTGCGCTAAAGGCGGCGTGACATCGTTTCTGGAAATGCCGAATACGCGACCTCTGACCACAACCCAAGCTGCCTTAGATGATAAACTAAGCCGCGCTGCGGAGAAGTGTTTGGTGAACTACGGCTTTTTTATTGGTGCAACGCCAGAGAATTTGCCGGATTTGTTGACTGCGAATCCGACTCCGGGAATTAAGGTGTTTATGGGTTCGATGCACGGGCAGTTGTTGGTGGATGGAGAAGCAACTTTAGAGGCGATTTTTGCTAAGGGCGATCGACTAATTGCCGTACACGCAGAAGACCAAGCTAGAATCAACCAGAGGCGTCAGGAATTTGCCGGGATTTCCGATGTAGCCGTGCACTCGCAAATTCAAGACAATAAAGCAGCCTTGTTAGCAACTCAGCTAGCAGTAAAACTTTCTAATAAATATCAGCGGCGTCTGCACATTCTGCACCTTTCAACGGGGGATGAAGCTGAGTTTTTGCGCCAGGAAAAACCGAGTTGGGTGACAGCAGAAGTTACGCCGCAGCATTTGTTGTTAAATACCAGCGCCTATGAAAAAATTGGCAGTTTAGCTCAGATGAATCCGCCTTTGCGCGAACCCCGCGATAACGAAATACTTTGGCAAGCTTTACTCGACGGCGTAATTGATTTTATCGCCACAGACCATGCGCCACATACATTAGCAGAAAAAGCTCAAGAATATCCAAATACGCCGTCGGGAATGCCGGGAGTCGAAACTTCTTTGCCTTTGATGCTGACGCAAGCAGTAGAGGGAAGATGTACAGTTGCTCAAGTTGCTAATTGGATGTCGGCGGCAGTTGCTAAGGCTTATAAGATTCCGAACAAAGGGGAAATCTCTCCGGGTTTTGATGCCGATTTGGTATTAGTAGATTTGGATAATTATCGACCTGTGCTGCGAGAAGAAATGGTGACAAAGTGCGGCTGGAGTCCTTTTGAAGGTTGGAGTTTGACTGGATGGCCAGTTGTGACTGTTGTTAGAGGAAAAGTTGTTTTTGAGAATGGTAAATTGGATACAAATGTGAGGGGAGAAGCCTTGACATTTGACGCGGAGTAAGCATGAATTTAACTCAAGTGTTATAATTGGGTATTCCTGCATCACAAAAGCGATTTTACCCATCATCCTCGAAGAACTAGAAACACAACTCCTGGCCTTAACTCCGACTGAGAAAGCTAAAGTCATAAGACTGTTAGCCCAAAGTTTAAGTAATAGCTGGCCAGGAATTACCAAAACTCCCGACGTGTGTGGCGGCGATGCTTGCATTGCCCAAACTAGACTTCCCGTTTGGCTGTTCGTGAGTTTGCGCCGTCAAGGTTCAAGTGATGCTGAACTTCTACAATTTTATCCCCAGTTGAATGCTGCAAACTTAGTAAATGTCTCGACTTGTGCTGAGGCTAACTCCGAAGAAATTGAAACAGCACTCCGAGAAGAAGCAGCAGCAATGATAATGATGTAGGAAGTATAATTTATGGCACGTCTCTATGCAGATGAACAGTTCCCCTTTCTTATTGTGGCATTGCTGCGAAATTTAGGTCACGATGCCCTGACTATTTAAGAGGCAGGAAATGCCGGAGATGATGACCCCGAAGTATTAGCCTTTGCTGTGAATAACGATCGGGCGGTTATGACGCAAAATCGTCGGCATTTGATTCGCTTGCATACTCAACAACCAAATCATGCTGGTATTATCGTATGTACAGACGATAAAAATCTAGAAAGGTTGGCAACACGCATTAATGATGCTATTGCTGGTAAGGAAAATTTGAGAGGTAAATTGATTCGAGTCAACCGCCAGCCGCAGTAAGTTCGATCGCACTAGCTCAATTTTCCCATTGCCAATCCAATAACTCGCCATTACCAATTACTTCAGCTTGCCGCCCGTTATCGAGATAACTTAAAGAAATTTGCAAATAATTTTCTGGTTTGTACTGCAATCTTTCCGCCCATTCGATCGCCACAATTCCCAAATCCCTTTCTAATCCGTCCCAATAACTTTCTAAGTGCAAAGCCTCCGCTTCTTCGGGTTCTAGTCGATACAAATCTAGATGATACAGCGGAATTCGTCCTCCAAAATACTCGTTAATCAGTGTAAAAGTAGGACTCTCAATCGAGTCTGAGATTCCTAAGCCTTCAGCGATACCTTGAACCAAGGTAGTTTTGCCTGCACCTAAATCTCCTTGTAATAAGATTACAGTGCCGGGGGGGAGCGATCGACCTAACGCAACACCAAAGTTGCGCGTAGCCTCAGAATCGGGAAGCAAAGTTTTCATTTCAATAATTAGTCATTAGTCATTTATTATTAGTTATTTGTTATTTGTTATTTGTTAGTCGCTGGCGGCTGCCAATAACCAATAACTAATAACATTAGTCAACAGTAAACCTTCAACAGTCAGCAGTCAGCAGCTTAAATGTTCTGCGCGCGGCCGTACCAACGCAGCAACATCCCCGCCAACCTTTGAGAATTGTGGCGAATTAAACCCGTATTTTCATCTTCATCCATGACATTGGCGATGACAACTCGCCGCCCCAATTGCGTCACGGCTTCTCGATCGAGAACCACCGGATAAGAATTCTCCTGAGAATAGCGGATCAAAGCCTTTGCAGAAGGGACTTTTCCTTGAACTACTACAGCATCGAACAGTGGCCGGCCGCAAGCGCGGTCGATCGCCCGAATGTGGTCTGCAACACTGTATCCGTCAGTTTCCCCCGGCTGAGTCATAATATTGCAAACATAAATGCGCGGAACTTCGCTGTTGGCGATCGCATCAGCAATTTCCGGCACCAACAAATTCGGAATCACACTCGTATAAAGACTCCCCGGCCCAATAATAATAAAATCCGCTTCCCGAAGCCCTTCCACAGCCCTAGGTAACGCCGGAGGATTAGCAGGAGTGCAGCCTATTTTGAGGATTTGCCCGTTTGCTTTTGTAATGCTGGACTCCCCCTCAATTCTGCGACCGTCAGCGAGTTCTGCCCACAAAGAAACGTCGCTCAGAGTAGCCGGCAGCACCTCTCCCCTCACTGCTAAAACTTTAGAACTCGCGGCGATCGCCTGTTCCAAATCTCCAGCAATATCGCTCATCGCCGTCAAAAACAAATTCCCAAAACTGTGACCCACCAAACCGTCACCAGCCCGGAAACGATATTGAAATAACTCAGTCAATAACTTTTCCTCATCTGCCAAAGCCGCCAAACAATTGCGAATGTCTCCCGGTGGCAATACCCCAATTTCCCGCCGCAGCCGCCCGGAAGACCCGCCATCATCCGCCACGGTGACAATAGCAGTGATTTTGGCGCTGTAATCCTTCAATCCCCTGAGCAAATTAGAAAGACCCGTACCGCCCCCAATTGCCACAATTTTCGGGCCGCGGTTCAAGCGACGGTGGTTGAGGAGTCGATCGACCAGTTCCTCGTTGCCTTCGGGCATCAGCACTTGGGTAATAGAGTTCAAACTGCGAGTTTGTCCCCACAGAATTAATAAAATCCCGCCAGCAATGATGATCGGGCCTGACACGTAATTGGGAATAACTTCCGCAATCCACGCCAAAAAATTTCTCAATAATTGCAATAAGAAGAAAATGGGAGTCATCCCAGTCCAAATTGCTAAACCCAAAGTGGCAAGTACCACGCCGCTGGCACTAATCAGCAGCCACCGTTTCACTAACAGTCCGGGGGCTAACCACTTAAACCACTGGTGAACTCGCCCGTTCCGCAAAGAAGGGGGGTAAGGATTTCTGGATTGGGCAAAAACCTGCTTGGCTTTAGCCAAGACGCGGAGGGCTTTAGGAAGTGAACTAATTGACATGGTTAATTAGTCTTAAGGGTATTGGAACAGCTCGAGCTGACAAATTTACAATACAAGAGAGTTTTGATTCTGGCAGTCAATTGAAGTAATTAGTGATTAGTCATGAGTCATGAGTCATGAGTCATTAGGTAGACTGATGACTGAGGACTGACAACTTATTGATAACATCCTATGGCAGAGCCACTAATCGAACTCAAGGGGGTAAGTAAGTCCTTCGGCCAGAACCCGATCCTCGATCGAGTCGATCTGAGGATTTATCGGGGAGAGGCCCTGGCAATTATTGGCCCTTCCGGGACGGGGAAATCTACGATTCTGCGGATAATTGCGGGTTTGTTGGCCCCGGATGCCGGTGAGGTTTTTGTTCAGGGACAGCGCAGGGTCGGATGGGTGGACGACGTGGCAGATCCGATCGGAATTGGGATGGTGTTTCAGCAAGCGGCTTTGTTTGATTCGCTGACGGTGGAGGAGAATGTCGGTTTTTTACTTTACCAGCATTCTAAGCTGCCGCGCCGCCGCATTCGGGAATTGGTGGAGGAAAAGTTGGAGATGGTGGGTTTGCCGCGAATTGGCGAACGCTATCCAGCGCAGTTGTCTGGGGGAATGAGGAAGCGGGTAAGTTTTGCCCGCGCTATCATGGCGAATCCTGATAATGACAGGGATAATCCAGAGGTTTTGCTGTACGACGAACCGACGGCGGGTTTAGATCCGATTGCTTCGACGGTAATTGAAGATTTAATCAGGGACTTGCAGGCTGCCCAAGGTGTTTGCAGCACTTATGCGATCGTCACTCACCAAGACAGTACCATCCGCCGCACTGCCGATCGCATTGTGTTTCTCTATCGAGGCAAAGTGCAGTGGGAGGGAACTGTCAGCGATATTGCATCGACAGATAATTTACTGATCCGACAATTTTTTAGCGGCAGTGTTACTGGCCCAATTCAAGCGCTTGGATAGTCAGCCAATTTTAGATTTTAGATTTTAGATTTTAGATTGAAATGACCGATGATGAATGACTAATAACCAATGATCAATGACTGAGGAGAAAATATGCAATCGCGAACTGTAAGAGAAGGTTCTGTCGGGTTCTTAATTTTAGTAGGAATCGGTTTATTTGGCGGCTTAGTGCTCTGGCTGCGGGGCGTGCAGCTAGGGAACCGCAGCTACAAATTCGCCGTAGAATTTGGCAGCGCCCAAGGAATGCAAATAGGCACGCCCATCAGGTATCGCGGGGTTGCAGTCGGTAAAATTACCGCCCTCAAACCGGGTTCCAACGGCGTAGACGTGACGCTGGAGATTGCCCCCGGTACTTTAGTGATTCCCAGGGATGTTACGATCGAAGCGAATAAATCGGGTTTAATTGGCGAATCGTCGATCGACATTACCCCCAACTCGATTTTGCCAGAATCGTTACTTACCGCCAATCCCGTTAGTGCCGACTGTCCCCCGGAGATAATCTGCCAAAATGCGCGCTTAAAAGGTCAAGCTGGAGTCACTATCGACGAACTAATTCGATCCACAGTCCGCCTAGCTAATTTCTACACCGACCCCGCGCTGTTCAACAATATTAAATCCCTCGCCGAAAATACAGCCAACACAGCTAAAGGTGCAGCTAAACTCACTCAAGATTTATCGACTTTAACTAAAACGGCCCAAGCCGAAATAAAAACTTTAAATCAAGATGTAAGGGCCGATCTTGGGAGCTTAAATCAATCACTAAAAACCGAAATAGCAAGTTTAAACCAATCGTTAAAGGGAGAAGCCAGCAGTTTAAATCAATCATTAAAGGGAGAAGCCAGCAATTTAAATCAATCGCTAAAAGCAGAAATATCAGGAGTCGCAACTGATATTTCTAAAGTAGCAGCTACGGCGGACACTTCCACAAAAGCCGTATCGGCCGCTGCGATAAATTCTGCTAATTCAGTAACTCAAGCAGCAAATCAAGTTACATTAACAGCCAACCAACTCAATTCTTTAGTAACAACAAACCGCGCAAGTTTAGTCTCTACTCTAAATAACATCAATCAAAGCAGTCAGGAACTGCGGGTAGCTGTCAGCAGTTTGAGTCCAACAATTAATCGCATCAACCAAGGACAATTGCTGAACAATTTAGAAGTTTTATCAGCGAATGCTGCCCAAGCTTCTGGTAATTTGCGAGATTTATCCAGCCAGGTAAACAATCCCGCCACTTTGCTATTATTGCAGCAAACTCTAGATTCTGCACGAGCTACATTTCAGAACGTGCAGAAAATTACTTCCGACGTGGATGATTTGACAGGAGATCCGGCTTTCCGCAACAACATTCGCAGGCTGTTTAACGGATTGGGAGGCTTATTGGGTTCGACAGAACAACTGCGACAGCAAGTGAAAGTGACTCAAACATTAGCTCCTCTTTCTGAGAAAGTAAATGCGAGTAAACCTGCTAAAAATCAATCAGTAGAGCCTGGATTTCCCAGCTTGCAAAAACAGCCCAAATTGCCTGTTATACCTTCTAAAAATGCAAGATCAGCAGAACCAGTGGCTCCCGAAAATACTCCTTAAAACAGGGTATCATTGAATAACCGCCATTGCAAGATTCGCGACTTCCTCTAGTTAGTTAGGTGGGCAATACGCACTCCGATTAAAGCTATTCAATAAGGTGTGGCTTTGGCATCCGGCATTAAAGTTATTGTCAAAATCCTATTAACAAAAAGCTCTTTCTCTCGAAACAAGGAAAACCAATGACGCCAACATTATCGAAACCGGAAAAAACCAAAACCAAGTATACTATAACTTGGGAAAAATTGCCAGATGACTTTAAATTACCCGACGAGCCCGTGGAAAACATCGATCAACCACTTTTAGCTGCGGCCCTCCGAGAAGCCTTGGATCTGGCAGGATTTATCCTAGCTTCAATGCTAATATAGCAATCCTAAATGATTTTCTAGACCTAGAGCAATCCTAATTAATTTTTTCCGTGCAATTATATTTATGTATTGTGGGGAAATCAAATTTATGTTCCTTAGTAAAAAATTCAAACAAAAATTTTACAATCTTAAAAGACCTACATAAATACCAATACTTTCTTAAAAAGTTTTTAACCTGTAACCAAATATCTTCAACGGGATTTTGTTGGGGAGCATTGGGAGCAAATAAAATACAAGTAATTGACCACTCATCAGGCTCTTTGTCACCATTTACTTCTAATAAAAAATCTCTAAATTCGCCATATTTATGATAACTGGCTCCATCCCAAATCAAGATAATCTTGCGATTTTTATATTTATATTGTAAGTATTTTATAAATTTAACTGTTGATTTTCCATCCCCAGATGGATGGCTCTGAACAGGGAATTCTTTGCTTTGATAATTGAGTGCGCCAAAATAAGTTTGTCTATCTTTTTCATTGGGAATTGGGACTTCAATTCTGATTTTTGATTGACCCCAAACATAACCAGTCAGATCGCCATGAAGTAGATGACATTCATCTATAAATAATACTATTATTTGCCCGGATTCTATACCAGCCTTGTTTTTGAATAAAATATTGTTAATTTCTTCCGTCTTTTTTTTACCAGTTATTCATCAAATTTAGGATTGATTTTTTGAGTTTTTTTCCAACTAATTTTCGCCCGCTCAAAAAGTTCAGGTAGTGCTAAAGAGGAAAGGGTGAGAGAATAAAACTGCTGTAATGCTGACGTCGTTTGTCTTTATGTCTACTGCTTTACCTCTGTGTCCGAGTTGTCAGTCTGAATCTGTGATGAAAAACGGTCGAACTCGGCATCAGAAGCAAAATTATAAATGTCGAGATTGTGGACGGCAGTTTGTCGAAGATCCTCCGTGGCGGAGGATTAGCAAGGAAACCAAAGCTATCGTTGATCGATTGCTCAGCCGAGAAGGTGTCGCTAGCCGGGATTGCCCGTGCTGCGGGGAATCTCACAACTGTGGGTGCAACAGTACGTCAACGCCAAATACCAGCAGGTCAACAAGGAGGTGCAGGTGCGCCCAAAGCCGAAACGCCGTCTGACGGTGCAGATGGATGAACTGTGGTCGGAGAGTCGGTGACAAAGGCAACAAGCAGTGGGTGTGGCTGGCTCTTGATGTTCAAACCCGTGAGATTGTCGGAGTTCACATCGGCGACCGGAGCTCCGGATCAGCACTCTTGGTTGTGGCAGTCACTGCCCCCGGTGTACCGCCTGCAGTGCGGTGATTTACAGCGATTTCTGGTCAGCCTATGCGGAGGTCTTACCCAGCAAACGGCCGGAATGCAGTGGGCAAAGAAACAGGAAAAACTAGCTATATTGAACGCTTCAATTGCACTTTACGTCAGCGCGTGTCACGTCTAGTTCGTAAAACCTTGTCATTCTCAAAGAAGCTAGAGAACCACATTGGAGCAATCTGGTTATTCATTCACTACTACAATGCCTCGCTTCCTGTCTGCTCATCCTTTCCTGCTTAGGACTACCCTTGGATTTTACATTCTTTATCTCTATCACATCTTTAAAAAATGGTATAAGGGTGCGATCGCGCTTCACCAATCTCGATCGCCCGCGTGTTATTGTCACCTAAATGTCCTTGACCAATCTCAGGTTTTGTGTATTGGGCTAGGATGGGTTTCAAATTTTAAATGGCCAAGGGCGATCGTTTTGCGATCGAACTTGGGCATTCTAGAGATTAGGTGCTTTGCGAGTGCCTGGAAAACAGCGACACCAAGAGTTAGCAATGGAAAGTACACAGAAAAAATCTAGTGATAGTCGGGTTCATCGGAGCGATCGAATTAAGCAGATTTTTGCGTTAGTATCAATGGTTGGCTTTGGTGGTTCGGCAATTTTTGGTATGGTGAGTCTGTTCGGCAGCGGTTTGAGCAGCCAGCACCAGCAAAAATCTGCTCCGGTAGCAGTTTCTCAGGAATCTTTGCTGGCGGCGCAGGAACGGGGATATGAGACGGTTTTGCAGCGGGAACCGCAGAATCAGACGGCTCTGGAGGGGTTGGCAAATGTGCGGTTGCAGATGAATAATAAGGTGGGGGCAATCGAGCCTTTGGAGAAGTTGGTGAAGCTAAATCCCGATCGGGCGGATTATAAGGCGCTGTTGGGGCAGGCGAAGAGGAAATAGTAGCGGAAAGGGCGATAGGTAAGCCAATAAACAAGTTGAAAACAGGCTCTCTAAAATAATGGAAAATAACGTTTTCGATTATGAACTCAACCGTCTGATTCCTCCTGAAATTAAAAACGATGATTTTTACAGAGTCATCCAAAATCTTGCCAAAGAAGAAGATATTCAAACAGTTTTAGAAATAGGGTCATCTTCAGGGCAAGGTAGCACAGAAGCATTTGTAACCGGGCTGCGGCAAAATCCCAATCAGCCAACATTATTCTGCCTAGAAATTTCAAAGCCTCGGTTTGCAGAACTTCAAAATACTTACAAGGACGATCCTTTTGTAAAGTGCTACAACCTCTCGTCTGTTTCACTAGAACAGTTGGCTGATGAAGAGGAAGTCATTAAATTTTACAAAAGCAATCACACAAATCTGAACTACTATCCACTTGAACAGGTCATAAACTGGCTGCATCAGGATATTGAATATATAAAGCAATCTGGGCTATCAGGGAGGGGTATAGATCAAATTAAAGAACAAAACAATATAGATTTTTTTGACGTTGTACTAATAGATGGCTCGGAATTTACTGGCAGTTCCGAACTAGACGAGGTTTGTGGAGCAAAATATATTATTTTAGATGATATTAATACATTTAAAAATTATCATAATCTCCAGCGGATGTATCAGGATTCCGATTATACTGTGATCACCGAAAACAATAGTGTACGCAATGGGTTTGCGATTTTCAAGAAAAGGGCAGTTCAACCAGTCAGTTATACAACCATTCAGTCTGCTGTTGAAGCCATTCAAGGTTTCATGGTTCCAGGGCAAGAAGAGTACCTTTTCAATAAAGTCAAGTCCCTCCCCAATGATGCTGTAATCGTTGAAATAGGCTCGTACAAAGGACGCTCCACCGTGGCCATGTCCTATGCCTGCATAGGCACTAATCGAAAAATTTATTGCATAGATACATGGGACGGAAATGATACGGACTTTTCGGACAGAAACTTTTTTGATATATGGCAAGAAAATATAGAAAAAAATGGATTATCTCAATATGTAGTACCATTGCGGGGTTGTTCGCATCAAATATTAAGCCAGTGGGAAGGATTAGCAGGCGAGAAAGCTATTGATTTTATTTTTATTGATGGTTCTCATCAGTTTTTAGACGTTTTGAAAGACTATGAGCAGTCACTCCCCCTTGTCAAAGATGGGGGATGGATAGCGTTTCATCACGACGTTGTACCTACTTGGCCTGGTTCTGAACGTGTATGGCACAATATTGCCAAACATCGCTTGCTCAATCATGAGTATTCGTCCACTCTCGCCTGCGGTCAAAAAAAATTGACTGCTTTCTCCTCTACTTCATCACCCGAATTACCGATTCACTTCTTTACTATTGTCCTCAATGGTGAACCATTCATCGAGTATCACATAGAAGTATTCAAACAACTCCCCTATAAATGGCATTGGCATATAGTCGAGGGTGTAGCGGACTTGAAGCATGATACAGCGTGGTCTTTGCGAAATGGCGGACGTATTACCGACGAAATCCACTCCAAGGGACGCAGCAATGACGGCACAGCAGAATACCTAGACGAACTGGCACAGCTATATCCAGAAAATGTCACTGTTTATCGTAAACCGGAGGGTATTTTTTGGGAAGGCAAACGTGAAATGGTTAATGCACCATTGGAAAATATTAATCAGGAATGTTTGCTATGGCAAGTAGACGTTGATGAATTGTGGACTGTCGAGCAAATCTGCACAGCGCGACAGATGTTCATCTATCATCCTGAAAAAACAGCGGCTTTCTATTGGTGCTGGTATTTTGTCGGAGAGAAGTTGGTGATTAGCAGTCGCAACTGTTACGCTCAGAATCCTGCACAAGAATGGTTGCGAACTTGGAGGTTTAAGCCTGGTCATGTGTGGGTACGTCATGAACCCCCCATTTTAGCTGAACCTTTACCAGATGGTGAGTTGAGAAATGTGGCAGAGTTCAACGCTTTTCGACACGAAGAAACAGAAAACCTGGGATTAGTTTTCCAGCACTTTGCTTATGTGATACCAGAACAATTGAGGTTTAAAGAACAATATTATGGCTATACCAATGCTCTCTCGCAATGGACAGCTTTGCAGCAGCAGACTAAATTTCCATCTCTATTACGCCAGTATTTAGGCTGGGTGCAGGATGGAACAACCGTTGATACTGCCGAGTCCTGCGGTGTAGTCCCGATCGCACAGAAAGAACCTAAAGGCGCGGGTTGGCATTTTCTAGCATCAGAGGATTTACCAAATAAAACTTTAATAAGCCCCAGGGAAGATCCTAAAATTATCATTGATGGCGTGTTTTTCCAACTCTACAGCACAGGAATTGCTCGTGTCTGGAAATCTTTGCTAGAAGAATGGGCCAAAAACGGTTTTGCCAAGCATATCGTAGTTCTTGACAGGGCTGGAACAGCACCAAAAATTTCTGGAATCTGGTATCGCAATGTACCGCTTTATGACTACGGAAGCACGGATGCTGACCGCGAAATGTTGCAGCAAGTCTGCGATGAGGAAGGTGCTGATTTATTTATCTCCACTTACTATACAACGCCACTATCAACCCCTTCTGTGTTCATGGCTTATGACATGATTCCTGAAGTTTTAGGAGCGAATTTTAATGAACCTATGTGGCAAGAAAAGCACTATGGGATTCGCCACGCATCTGCATACATTTCAATTTCAGAAAATACAGCCCGTGACCTGATAGAGTTCTTTCCCGATATTTCTTCAGAGTTGGTAACAGTTGCTCACTGTGGACTTTCAAGTATTTTTTCACCAGCGCGCCAAGAAGATATTAATGGTTTTAAAACCAAGTATGCGATATCCAAACCCTACTTTATTTCTGTCGGAGGTGGCTCGGACTATAAAAATATTAAATTATTCTTTCAAGCTTTTGGTCAACTTGCCAGCAAACAAGGTTTTGAAATTGTGTGTACCGGGAGTGGAGTGTTATTAGAATCAGAATTGAGAGCTTATACTTCAGGTTGTGTAGTTCACAAGCTGCAAGTCAATGATGAGGAGTTGAGATTAGCTTATGCTGGTGCTGTTGCATTGGTTTATCCATCAAAATATGAAGGATTTGGCTTGCCTATACTGGAGGCAATAGCCTGCGGTTGTCCTGTCATTACTTGTCCTAATTCTTCTCTTCCAGAAGTTGCAGGCGAGGCGGCATTATATGTGAACGATCAGGATGTTGAGGGTTTAGCCGATGCACTTTGCGAGGTACAAAAACCGAAGGTTCGCAACTCATTAATCGCCGCTGGGTTGGAACAAGCCAAAAAGTTCTCTTGGTCAAAAATGGCGACAACGGTTAGTTCAGCCCTAATTGACGCAACTCTAGTGCGTTTAAACTTGAAAGAGATTAATCTAATTATTTTTCCAGATTGGACGCAGGCAGAAGAGTCTCTTGGTTTAGAATTGGAACGAGTAGTGAGGGCGATCGCAACTCACCCAGACAAAAGTAAGATCACTCTCATAATATACTACAGCAACATTAATGACGAAGATGCTTATTTAGCTTTGTCTAGTGTGGCGATGAATCTGCTGATGGAAGAAGATATAGATGTCTCCGAAGGACCGGAAATTTCCATGATAAGACAATTAAGTGAAATTCAGTGGGAAGCTCTGATGCCACGTCTTTATAGAAGAATGGTTTTGGAAAATGAAAATAGAGAGGCGATCGCATATCAGAAAGCCACAACTCTTCCTTCATATGAACTTGATAGCTTCAGCAACAAGAAAGTTGTTCAATTAGAAACCGGAGGATGGCATATGCAATAGTATAATTTTGTCTATTAGAAAGAAGACACGGACACCGGCAACTGACCCATCTAACTTAAGGATTACATTTCTATGGACTTTCAAAGATTTATCGAACAGCTTCCCAATTTTTACGATAATTGGAATTTCCCCTCCGTGCAGCCGAAGTCTCAGAGATTTGGGAAGGTACTTGAACAAGTGGAGGGAATGACGACAGCAAATATTATGCAGTTGCTTAATTTTGCCATAGACTGCATGGAACCTGGGGAAGTATATTGTGAGATTGGCTGCTTGCGGGGAGCTAGTTTAATTGGTACCCTCCTGGATCATCCAGACTGTATGGCTTATGCCGTAGATAATTTTTCCGAATTTGACGATTCCGGTGAAAACTTTGAAAAACTGACAAATAATCTATCTAAATTTAATTTGCAGGATCAAGTATTTTTTTGCAATCAAGATTTTGAGGATTTTTTTGACGAACTGCAACAGATAGGACTGGATGAAAAAATTGGTGTTTATTTTTATGATGCGACTTATGACTACCGTTCTCAGCTAATAGCTTTGCTATTAGTAAAACCTTTTCTGGCTGACCGAGCTATAATTATTTTAAGTAACACTAACTCAAGTGAAGTTCAGCAAGCTGTATTGGATTTTACAGCCGTCACTCCTCACAGTAAATTTTTGCTTAACTTGCCGACCAAAAACTTTTTAGAGGAAAGTTTTTGGAATGGTATATCTATTTTAAGTTGGGATGTAGAGAATATTAAAAATAATACTTACATACAAGAGAATCGCCACAGTAAATTCGTCTTAGAATCTCATAAAAAAACTCAATCCAAGCAGCAAAAAGAATTATTTACCGCCCTCTTAACAAAAGCACTAGTATTAACTCATGAGCATCGATATGCGGAAGCAGAGCAAAAGTATTACACATTATTGCTTTATGAAATCAATAATGTGGCTGCTTGGATGAATTTGGGAATTATTTACTATTTAACTGAAAGATATAAAGAAGCAATTGATGCAATTTCAAAAGCATTAGAAATTGAGCCCTCAAAGGCTTCTATCCATTATAATTTTGGCTTAGTTTTAGAAAAAATATCGAGTTTCGATCAAGCTCTTGAGGCGTATCGGCAGGTAATTTATCTCGATCCCCAATATACTGACGCTTACAACAATCTCGGCAACATTTTACTTCAAATAGGACATATCCAAGAAGCAGAGGATGTTTATCGCCAAGCGATTAAAGAAAACCCTCAGGATTTTGGCAGTTACCAAAATTTGGGTAATATTCTGATGCTTAATAGTAACTGGGATGCAGCAATAGAGGCTTTTCTACAAGCTTTAAGTCTCAAACCTCGAGATCCCGATATTCTGAACAATATAGGATTAGCCTACGAAGCTAAAGGAGAAAAATCCAAGTCACTAAGTTATTTTGGTTATGCTTACTATCGCCAAAAAGAATATAAAAAAGCTGTTGAGTTTTTCAAAGAACTGTTAGATATAGATCAATGTGTAGAGAGTAATGATTATATTGCATTGGCAACTTGTTTAAATAAATTGAATCAAGAAGAAGAAAGTCTCAGCATTTTGCAAGAGGGCATAAACCGTTATCCAGACGAAACAGCACTTTACAGCCTCATGATTGAATTTTTGAATGAGAGTGGTCGTATTCAAGAAGCAATTGCTAGCGCCAGCGAAGCATCCCTCACTCATCCAGATGATTTGTTTATTTATATCCTCAACCAATTATTATTGCCATCCTTTTATGAAAGTTATGAACAAATAGAATTTTACCGCCATAAATTTATCCAAGGACTACAAAATGTCATCAACGAAACTAAATTAGATACTCCCGAAGCTAGAAAAAAAGCCTTGTCCGCTACGAGTCTTATACCGGCAACTTTTTATCTGTCTTATCAAGGCTATAACGACTTAGAATTGCAAGAACAGCATGGGAAGTTTATTCATAAAGTCGTAGCTGCTAGTTATCCTGCATGGGTAGTGCCTATGCCCCTCCCCCCGCTGAAAAACAATAGTAAAATCCGGATTGGTTATGTTTCTGATGCAATGGGTAATTCCAGTGCAACTAAGTGGATATTAGGTTGGCTAGAGGGGTGCGACAGGGACAAGTTTGAAATTTTTTGCTACAACACAGGTTCGTATTTAGGTATAAGCTCCACGAATAAAAAGATTCAACTGTTAAGTGATTTTTACTATTACATACCAGACAACTTAGAAGCAGTTTCTCAGCAAATTTTTAAAGACCAGTTGCATATCCTAGTATTTTTAGCCATTGGGATGTGGGCGCCTACAACTCAATTGGCATCCCTGCGTTTGGCTCCAATTCAATGTACTGCCTGGGGACATCCAGTTACCTCGGGACTGCCAACCATCGATTACTTCTTGTCTGGTGACTTGCTTGAACCAGAAAATGCCCAAGAACACTATACTGAACAATTAGTTCGGCTGCCCAATCTGGGAATTTCCTATCCAAAGCCGTTGATCCCCAAACTAACTAAAACTCGTTCAGATTTTCAGCTTCGCGAGCGAGCAGTTATCTATCTATCTTGTCAATTGAGTTTTAAATATTTACCGCAATACGATTATATCTTTGTCGAAATAGTTCGCCGAGTTCCCCAAGCTCAGCTTGTATTTGTCTTTAGATCGAAGTTTTTTAATGATGCCTCTAAAATTCTCGAAACAAAATTTCGCCAGCGGTTACACAATGCTTTTGCAGCAGTTAATTTGAATAGCGAGGATTATTGTGTATTTTTGCCCGCTCAAGACAGGGAGAGTTACACCAGTCTCATGTTAAATTCAGATGTTTTTCTGGATACCTTAAGTTTTTCGGGGGGTCACACCACTTTTGATGCAGTTGCCTGCAATTTACCTATTGTGACCTGTGCGGGTGAACTCATGCGAGGTCGTCAGTCCTGTGGAATCTTGAAAATGTTAGGGGTGAGAGATACCATTGCCCAAAATGAAGCAGAGTATATTGAGATTGCCGTGAAATTGGGATTAGACCTCAAATGGCGGCAGGATATCTCGCAGTCGATGAGCGAGCGTCATGCTTATCTTTATGAAGACAAAACCTGTGTCCAAGGACTTGAGCAATTCTACCAACAAGTTGTGCAAGAAAGATTAAAGCAACAAGAAACAGAACCGTGGATCTTGCCAAAAGCTCTATTTCAAAATAGCTTAACTAAGACTGTACTCCATGTTGGGTGCGGGCCTTATCGTCCAGATAGTTTACCTGAAACCTTCCCTACTGATGAATGGCAAGAAGTGCGACTGGATATTGACCCTGCTGTGAGGCCGGATATCATCGGCTCAATCACAGATATGAGTGGTGTACCCAGCGAGTCAGTTGATGCCGTTTATTCATCCCACAATGTGGAACACGTTTATTATCATCAAGTGCCGCTTGTTTTAGCAGAATTCCACCGCGTCTTAAAGCCAGGCGGCTTCGCCATGATTCTTGTTCCAGATATCCAGATAGCAGCAGAGGCTGTAGCTGAGGGCAACTTAGAAGATTCTCCCCTGTATATTTCTCCTGCTGGCCCGATCGCAGCCATTGATATGTTCTATGGTTTTAGGAAAATGATCGCTCCTGGCAATTACTACATGGCTCACCATACAGCATTCACAGTCCACAGCCTGGAGGACAAAATGCAGCAAGCAGGTTTCCGCGATTTAGAAGTACGGCGAGAAAACTGGGATATTGTGGCAATAGGGTACAAATAGCAGGTGTTGAAAATCGAGCAGCGATTCTGTTGTCAAGGTTTACCTACAACCTACCTTTGCCACATTTCTCAATCATTGCATTCCTTGATTAAGCAAAGCTTTAATTCTATCTATATTTTGTTTAGCTTCTGTACAGTTTTCATCAAAATCAAGCGCTAGTTCAAATGCGGATATAGCTGCTTGCCAGGACTTCATCTGAATGTAGGCAGCACCTAAACCACAGGTGGGATAAGTTGTCATAAAACTTAGCTCGAAAGGCTCTCCTGCGTAGTAACTCGCCTCTTTACCAAGTTGCAAGCAATTCTCAAAATAAGCAACAGCTCCGAGAGGAAATCCTAAAGCAATTAAAGTCATTCCAGCTATGTAACTTATGGGCGGATAGTTGGCACACCACTCAAGACCCCGCTGACAAAGTAAGCGTGCCGTTTCATAATCTTGATTCTGCAATGACTGCCCCGCCAATGTAAAAATCAGGGAGGGAATAAAAGCAAAATCATCCGGCGCGTTGCCTTCCATCAAGTGTGGAAAAAGTCGCTCAAAAGCTTCTGCGTAGCATTCTTGAGCTTTTTCGGTTTGCTGAGTAGCCCCATAAACACCAGCCAGACTATAAAGAAGTCTTAAGCTAAGAGCTTCCTCCTGTTGGATGCGCTCCAAAATAGCAATGTCACGCTCTATCAGTTCTTGCTGGATTTTTTCAGGATCGGTTTTGGGATGGTGCAAAATTCTCAAACTTTCTAGCTGAACCAAAAAGTTTTGCCGATCCCAGTAATTCTTTAAGTCTATATATTCGTGCAGGCGACTTACATATCTAAGTTCTGGAAGATTGCGAAATAGCCTAGGTGTTTTTAATGGGGTTGTCCCCTCTACAGCATTGGCTTCGCTTAGCATCAGTAAATATGCTATGACTTCGGTTTGTGAAGTTAATTCCTTCTTCAACGAATCAGTATTAACAACTAATTCTTCATCAGCATCCAACACTAAAATCCAGTCGCCCGATGCTAAGGAAAGAGAAAAATTCCTAGCTGCTGAAAAATCATCACACCATTTGAAGTAATCGACTTTTGCTCCATATAGAAGGGCAATCTCCGGCGTACCATCCTGAGAACCAGTATCTACTACTATTATTTCATCAACGTAAGGTTTAGCGCTCTCTAAGCATCTCGATAAATTCTCTTTTTCATCTTTAACAATCATGCAAAGGGACAATCGAGGGCTAATGACCTCATCTAAAGAATCATTCACCTAACTATCCTCCACAGCTAAAGTTATGTCATACATTGCTATCAGCAGTTTTATGAATGATGGTTCTTCACATAAATTTGCCACATCTGTTCGTAAGCTTTCTCCATCTCTTGTGTAAACTGTTTAGCATTCCACAGGGGAGAAGTTTGCCTAGATTGTCGCAATTTCCAAGCAATTTGTTGCCTCAGAGCCGGATATTTTCCTAAGCGTATACCCCATTCCACATATTCCTCATCCGTCCACGCAATCCCCTCAGTCACACCTACATTCATCATCATAGTGTAACTGTTACGAGCAGCAAACTGTTCGCCTACCCGTGTAACTAGAGGAATGCCCATCCACAGAGTTTCGAGGGTTGTGGTAGCTCCATTATAAGGATAGGTATCTAGTACCACATCTGCAATACCCAAATTAGCTCGGTGAACTCCCTCTAATGCCACTTCTGGTAGAAACCGCAGGCGATCGCACTCGACACCTTGTTCTTGGGCCAACTCGGTAAAGAAGCATTTAATCGATTCTTCGCTAGCCGTACCTTTAATTAAAAAGTAACTATTCGGGACTTCCTTCAGAATCCTCATCTGTAATCGCGCTGTATCTTTATGCCGTTTGTACCCCGTCTGACAACTAAGATAAATCACCGCGTCATCAGGAATATCCAACTGATCGCGACGCAAAGTTGGTACATCCACTTCAAAACCATCTACAGCTATATAAGTTTGGGGCAAGCGCCAAATTTTTTCTGTGTAATAATTCTGGGCTGACTCTGGTAAAACATATGGATCGGCAATATAGTAGTCAATTGCAGGCACTCCTGAAGCATCCCATCCGAGCCAAGTGACTTGAACTGGTGCAGGTTTTAGGGCCATCACTTCACAAGTAACATCCAGGGTAATGCTGTCGATATCAACTAAGATATCAATCTCATTTTGATAAATTTGCTCAGCAATTTCCCGCCCATCAATGCCAAGTTTGTATGAAGTTTCACATTGAGAAATATACCACTCTTGTAAATTGTCGCTGTGTTTTTTAGCATTAATATAATAACCATAAATTTTAAAGCGCTCGCGATTGTGATGGTGAAATAACCATCGCGCTAACCATCCCACAGAATGTCTTTTGAGGCAATGCGATATGTAGCCAATCTTCAACGGTTTGTCATACTCATTAATATTTTTCCTAAGATCTCGTCTGTGTGGGTATCGCTCTGATTGTTCCTTAGCATAAATTTGAACATTCGCTTGGCACAGTTTAGATATTTGATTTTGAATCTTTCTATTATTTTGAGGATTGTCTTCAAAATATGGTAAAAAGAAAGGACTAAGAAATAAGTTTTGAACTGTGACTGGATTCAGCAATGTCGGCTGTTCTGCTATCAGTGATTTCAGCAGTAAATCGTGCCTTTCCATCACCGAACCAACCTCTTCCCAATATCCACCTGCACTCATCAACCCTCGCAGCAGCTTGTGATTAGCAAAAACTTTATCTGGCAATTCATTGGCTAACGAATAGCACAATTTTGCCATTTTTATTCCCTCCTCATATTGCCGAGCATTTTGGTAAAATCCTGCCAAATGCAGCAAGATCCCGAGATTTTCCGGAGCTAAACTCACGGCTAACTCAACAAAGCTTACCGCTATTGTTGGTAGTCGCGCCGAGTAAGCAATTTCTATAGAGGCTCGCAGTACGATTTCAATGAAAACTTCAGGGTGCCGGACATGGACTAGACTGGCTGACGCTAGTTCTAGGGAAGACGGATGCAAAGGAGCGCATTCTAAAACACTATGCAAAACTTGCATTAATAACTCGGAGTCTAACTCTATCGGAGGCTGTAAATTGAGCATTTCGATTACGCCCAGAGAAGTCAGCTCGTCTCCTGTGTAATTCTCAAGCAAGATAGAGAGTCCTATCAAATGCAATAGGTTGTTAATATCTACAGGATTAATCTCTCGCAGGTGTTGCCGGATCGCCCATGTCACTAAATGGTTGCCAAGGTTTTGCTGCTGCTCTGCTTCTGTTTGCAGCACTTGTATTAGTTCCGCAGTCCACAGCTCACATTGTTCCGGATCTCCCTCTGCCATGCCTAACAGCCAGGTTGTCTGAGCTTCTGCCTCTTGCCCCTGCAACAGCAGCAACAAGCCCAAATGCCAGTAGTAGGATTTTGTATCCGGTTCGGCTTCAATGGCTTGCTCATAAAGGTTTGCAGCCTCCCTGTAATCTCCCTGGCGCTTGCACTGCTCAATTTGTTGGTGCCAGTCTGCTGGCTCAGTAGATAAGTATGTAACAGTCATAAAATAAAAGTTACTAAGACTATTGATCAAATAAATTTGACTAATTACAAAAAGCGAGTAGTATAAAAAACACTACCCGCTTCCGTACAGATTTTAGGTTCGGCTGGCAAAAACCATTTTTGTTCCGATACCTCTGTTACTTCGAGACTTCAGTTTGGCTTCCACCACACGTTACGTTATTAGTGTTTATTGTACCTGGAGCACCACTGACTCCTGCGCTAGTTGTTTCACACAATATTGCCACCGTGGTTGCGTCTGTTTGACCCGTTGGTATGATTAAAGCTACATTTCCCGTATAGCCTTTGAGTGCAGGAGAAGAAGGTACTGCTATGTTAGCAACTATACTGCCCGGAGTGTTGTTCGTGATGGTATAGACATAGTTAGAGGTTTGAGTTTTGATGCCAATCCCCAGATCGTTAACCCCAGATTTAAATGTACCATCCTCGGCGTATTTGGCTTGCTGCGCGCGGTTCATTGAACCTGCATACTGCTTAGCTTCTGACTGCTTGGCTTTGTTGGCTTGGTTGAGGAAAGAGGGCAAAGCAATAGCAGACAAAATACCGATGATGATAATAACGACCAGCAGTTCAATCAGGGTAAAACCCTTATCCTGTCTTTTCTTGTTGAGGTGTTGCAGGAATCTGGCTTTAAATTCAGTCTTCATGATGAGTTTCTCCTAAAGGCGTGCGATGCTTGATTTCTAACTCCTACAGATAACTTACCCAGTTTCTTTCGTTTTCATATCATCCCGGCATTTTTTTTTTATCGCCTCGCTCCTATAAGTCTAAAAGCTTATGGGCAAAGGGCTCCAGCTTTGTTAACAGTTCCTTGACTTCATCCCAAGCCATCTTCTGGCTCGCCGACTTTAAGGTGAGGGGATGCAGTAATCTAAGCTTGAGGCAGCTTGCAGTAGTGAGTTTGCATCTTTCCTCTCCACAAGCAATTGTACAGAACCAGTTGCTGTTCCACACTATCGCTTCTTCTTTTAAGTTTGATCGCCCCTCTTCTCCCTCCCAAAACCAAATTATATACCCAAAGACCAATCCGATGAACACCAACATCAGCCCCATCCTCAAAGTATTCACCCTATCCGCCGCCCTTTCCCTAGCCATCAAGTACGCAGGGCCTAGCTTATCCATACCCTCTACCGACCTCAACGCCCTAATCGCCGTCTTTACCCCCAGTATCATCCTAGCTGCCATCCTCGGCTGGCGATGGCGCCAACAGCCAAGATAGGGGATGGAGGGCGATCGCCCGCCCCCAAAGACGAGTTAAATTAAGCTAGGGGCGATCGAACATTCACACCAAAATGCCTCCCTGCCCAGCAATATAGATGAGACAGACAATCACATGGATCTAGCCACCTTAAATTTCAAACCCTTAAATTTGCTGATTTTTCCTGATTGGAACCAACCCGAAGAATCTCTTTATTTAGAGTTAGAACTAATTATTAGGAGTCTGGTAAGTCATCTCGATTGCGATTTTATCACTATTTTAATATATGTGAGCGAACCTTTAGAAAACTCCGAGTTAGATGCCAATCTAATTTTATCAGCGATTGTGATGAATCTTTTCATGGAAGAAGATTTAGATCCTAGCTGCGAACCAGAAATTATTTTGTTAGAAAACCTCACTCGAAGCCAGTGGCAGGATATTTTGCCACAGATTCAATATCGAATTAAGTTGAATGCGGAAAATCACCAAGCAATAGCAGAGTCTGGAACCGCAGAACTTCCAGTAGTGGAACAGGAACAACTTAGCGATATAACTGTTGATTCCCAAGCATTAGCGTTGAGAGAATTCGGCAACCAACTCTATCGTCAAGGAAGATACGAAGCTGCCATTAAGCACTATCAAAGGTTTTTAGTATCCGAGATAGGAGATATAGAACTGTATGGTAACTTAAGCGAGTGTTTAAGAAACCTCAACAGAATCGAAGAAGCGATCGGTATTCTTGACTCAGGCATCCACCATTACCCAACAGCCGGACAACTGCACTTTCAACTCATCAAAATTTTCCAGCAAAACGGACGCACTCAAGAAGCTATATCAAGGGCAGAACAAACAACGAAAATACTACCCAATGAGTATGTTTTCCAACTTTTGAGACACTTAACTTTGCCGATTGTTTATAACACATCAGATGAAATCCAATTTTACAGGGAAAGATTTGTCCAAGGATTAGAAAATTTAATTCAGCAAACCTCCCTAAAAACTCCCGAAGACAAAATTAATGCTTTGCGGGGTTTTAGTAGTTTCACTAATTTTTACCTAGCATATCAGGCTCACAATGTTGTGGAATCGCAATCAAAGTATGCTAATTTACTCCATCAAGTTATGGCCGCTAACTATTCGCAGTGGGTGCAACCGCAATCAATGCATCCACTGCTGGAAAATGGGAAAATTAGAATCGGTTATATTTCTAGTTACTTACATTCTTACAGTGGCACTTTATGGTTGACTGGCTGGTTGCGTTATTGCAACCACCAACAATTTGAAATTTACTGTTACTATACGGGGAACGATCCCGATCCAATTACAGAACAATTTCGCCAATACAGCGATCGATTTCACCACATTCCTCACAACCTAGAAGCCGTATGTCAACAAATTATTGATGACAAATTGCATATCCTGGTCTTCCCGGAAATTGGCATGGACGCACCAACTATACAAATAGCAGCTTTGCGCCTTGCCCCCGTGCAATGTTCGGCGTGGGGACATCCTGTAACCTCTGGTTTACCGACGATTGATTATTTTATTTCCAGTGAACTGATGGAACCAGAAAATGCACAATTGCACTACTCAGAAACCTTAATTAAGTTGCCTAATATTGGCGTTGCCTACCCAAAACCGATTGTTGGTCAATTAACCCAAACTCGCTCAGATTTTAACCTGCTAGAAGATGCCGTTATTTATTTGTGCTGCCAAGCTCCTTTCAAATACTTACCACAATATGATTTTATTTTAGCAGAGATTGCCCGCCGCCTTCCGCAAGCTCAGTTTATTTTTCCGCGCGGCGAATTGCTGCGGGAACGGTTAAAGCGTGCTTTTGCTGCTGTGAATCTCGACAGTGAAGATTACTGTCTGTTCCGAACTATTCCAACTCGACAAGATTACATAGCAATTAACTTTCTGTCTGATGTTTTTTTAGATACTTTTACTTGGTCGGGCGGGAATACGTCTTTGGAGGCGATCGCTTGCAATTTACCCATAGTAACTTGTCAGGGAGAATTTATGCGGGGACTTCATGCTTATAGCTTTCTCAAAAGGCTGCGAGTAATAGACACAATCGCCAAAAATGAAGAAGAATATATTCAAATAGCTGTCAAGTTGGGTATAGATTCAAAGTGGCGCCGAGACATTGCACAACGCATGAGTCAGCGACAAGGTGATCTGTTTGACGATAAAGTTTGCGTGACAGCTTTAGAGACTTTTTATCAAGAAGTTGTTCGAGAAAGACTTGAAGGTAACAAGAATTCTATAGGTTAGGGCGATCGCAACAACAGCAGCAGTAGAGACGGAATCAAAAAGTGCGATCGATCTACCTTATGTCTAAAGACTGTATTTTTGCCAAAATCTTAATTCCCCGTACAGCTTATCAAAACCAAAGTTGAGGCACTCACCATGATTCAAATTATACCTGAATTAGTAACATTCGATGAATTCATTGATTGGTATCCTGAGAATTCAGAACACCGCTACGAACTGCACAATGGAGAGATTGTTGAGATGCCAAAAGCAACAGGTAAACATTCTAAAGTGGCCGATTTTACCAGCGGCTGGTTATTTCTCGAAATAGAACGCTTAAACCTACCCTACTTCATCCCCAAAGAATGCGTCATCAAACCCATGCGCGAGGAATCGGGATATGAACCAGATATCATTGTACTCCACGAACAAACCATTGGCAACGAGCCGCGATGGGAAAAATCATCAATTATCACAATGGGTTCATCAGTCCCCCTAATCGTCGAGGTAACTAGCACTAATTGGGGTGATGATTATGCCCTAAAGCTTGAGGCTTATGAGTCAATGGGTATTCAAGAATATTGGATTATAGACTATCTAGGATTGGGCGGCAGACGGTTTATTGGCAATCCCAAACAACCCACTTTTTCGGTTTACCAACTAATTGACGGCGAATACCAAGTCAAATTGTTCAGAGGCGGCGAGGGTATTGAGTCCCGAACTTTCCCCGAATTGAAGCTGACGGCGCAGCAGGTGTTCACCAAAGGGAATTGAGGAGGCTGCTTATGCTAATGTCCGACTAGGGGTATCTGATTAAAGAGGCGATCGCGCGCATCTGCTGTATCTTGATATAAAGGCGATTCATCGCTTCTGGGCTGCTGAACAATTACCAAGCAGCAATTCCCCATACCCTATTCCTCAATCTAAAATCTAAAATCTAAAATCTAAAATCTAATGAAGCTAGGACAGTGGATGGGCTTATTAGCCCTCATCGCATCTTGTTACATCCTGTGGCAAATCAGGCAGGCCCTACTGCTGCTGTTTGCCGCCGTCGTCTTAGCCACAGCCTTAAACCGACTAGCACGCTACTTGCAAAAATTCGGACTCAAAAGATCGATCGCCGTACTTTTATCAGTTAGCTTCCTAGTCCTCATCTTCGTAGGATTATTCCTCATCATTGTACCACCCTTTGCCCAACAGTTTCAACAACTTACCCAAAGAGGTCCTCAAGGAATAGCAAAATTAAATGAGTGGATCGATCAGATTGAAACTCGATTTTCGGGACAAATGGGTCAGCGGCTACCGAATCTTGATATTAACGACATTATCCAACAACTGCAACCCCTATTCAATCAACTCGTCGGCGGTGCAGGAGCTTTTGTCGGTAACACATTAGGCGTTATTCTCAGCTTTTTGCTAGTCATAGTTTTGACCTTGATGACATTAGCAGAACCTCTCTCTTACCGCAAAGCATTTATACAACTTTTCCCCTCTTTTTATCGGCGGCGAATCGATGGCATATTAGATGAATGCGAAATAGCGCTCGGTCGATGGGTAATCGGTGCTTTAATTAGCATGAGCGTCATCACTTTCCTGAGTTTAATTGGTTTGTCAGTATTGCAGGTTCCCCTAGCTCTAGCTCACGCTGTTTTAGCCGGCTTGCTGAACCTAATACCCAATATCGGTCCTGGTTTGAGCGTGATTCCTCCAGTGACGATCGCACTTTTAGACTCGCCGTTAAAATCCGGTTTTGTGCTGATCCTCTACTTTCTAATTCAACAATTTGAAAGCAACCTCCTCACCCCTTACGTCATGGCACAGCAAGTATCACTGCTGCCAGCAGTAACATTAATAGCTCAAGTATTCTTCGCCACCTTCTTTGGATTTTTAGGCTTATTGCTAGCTCTCCCCCTCACCGTTGTAGCTCAAGTTTGGATTAGGGAAGCCCTCATTAAAGATATTCTAAACCAGTGGAGTGCCAGTCCTAAAACCTTAGCAGCAATCGATTCTGCTATCAATGAAAAACATGAATCTATAGGAGTCACCGAAACCCTGCCAGAACAATATTTACCAGAACAGAAACCCAACATCCCCGATCCGGCTGAAAATGAGGCTCCTGACAATCAATAGTTAAGGTTCATAATGACTTCACTCCTGATTAATTCCCAGTTATAGGACAGAAGTTTTCACTACCAACGTAGGAAATTTGTGGTACGAACACCCTCAACTAACTATCTTCAAGCCTCGCATTTTCTACCGTATCTCTGCCGGCGCTAAAAATCTGTTGAACACTCAAATTCAACTGCCCAAATGTGGGTGACACAACCCTATCACTACCCCGAAACAGACTGACTTGATACTCACCGTCAATCAACTGGCAAACAGAAAAAGTAGGTTGTTTAGGATTGCCAATATAGCGTCGCCCGCCAAGTCCCAAATAGTCCGCAATCCAGTATTCAGAAATGCCCAAAGCTTCGTAATCAACCAATTTGTAGCCGTAATCATCCCGCCAATTGGTACTGACAACTTCGACAATTAGCGGGACAGAACTACCCATTGTAATGATAGATTCCTTTTTCCATCTCGGTTCGCTGTCCGTCCCTTGCCTGTCCAAAACGATCGCATCCGGTTCGTAACCAGATAGCTCGTTATCAGCTTTGACAACGCATTCTTTGGGAACGAAGTAAGGAAGTCCTAGCCTCTCGATTTCAATCCCTAGCTTCAGGCAGAGGAAGCCGGCTACTTCTGAATGTTCTCCGGTTGCTTTAGGCATCTGAACAATAGTTCCATTGTGCAGTTCGTAACGGTTTACCGAATTTTCAGGATGCCAGTCAATAAATTCATCGAAGGTGACTGGTTTTAATATCGCTTGAGTCATGGCGATCGCTCTTTATTTTATTTATAATATAACCCTGATATCGGTTATAGCATTTTGCGGTGTTATCAAACCGAGGTCGATCGCCAAAACAGCATTCGCTCGACCGACATTCCATCAATCCAAAATCAAAATCACTCCAAAATCAATCAATTCAAAATCTAAAATCTAAAATCCAAAATCTAAAATATATGAGATCGATCGACGAAATCAACGATAAAATCAGCCAGGGCAAAGCCACAGTCTGGACAATCGAAGAACTCAAAACTAGAGTTCAAGAAACCAGCATTACCCAAGCAGCCAAAGAAGTCGATGTGATTACCACAGGCACCTTCGAGCCGATGGAATCCTCCGGTGCAATCATCAACCTCGGTCATACCGACCCGCCCATAAAAATCCGCCAGTGCTGGCTAGACGGCGTTTTAGCCTACTCCGGCTTCGGGGCAGTAGACCTGTACCTGGGAGCCACCCAAGTAGCCGAAGACGGCGAAGAATCCCGCGAACGGGGCGGCGGACACGTCATCGAAGACTTAATAGCAGGCAAACCCGTGCAGTTGCGCGCCTTGGGGCAGGTAACAGACTGCTACCCCCGCGCCTCCTTTGAAACCACGATTACCCGCGATACAATCAACCAGTTTTATTTATTCAATCCCCGCAACGCATATCAAAACTTTATTGTTGGCGTCAACGGGGGCGATCGCCCGCTGTTCACCTACCTCGGCCCCCTGCAACCAAACCTCGGCAACGCCGTCTACTCGAACCTTGGAGCCATGTCTCCCCTGCTAAACGACCCCGACCTCGAAATCATCGGCATCGGCACCCGCATCTTCCTAGGAGGCGCTCAGGGGTACATCACCTGGGAAGGAACCCAGCACTTCCCCCTGCAAAAACGCCAGCCAAACCGCACCCCCATCGGCCCGGCCGCCACCCTCGCACTCATCGGCGACGCCAAACAGATGAACTCCAAATGGGTGCGCGGCTGCTACTTCAAAAACTACGGCCCATCCCTGATGCTGGGAGTCGGCATCCCGTTTCCAGTCTTAAACGAAACAGTCGTCGCCCACTGTGCAGTATCAGACAAAAAAATAGTAGCGCCGGTGGTAGATTTCTCTATCCCCCGGCGCGTTCGTCCCACCTTCGGTTTAGTCAGCTATGCTCAATTAAAGACTGGCCGCATTCTCATCGAGGGCAAACCAGTACGGGCCGCCCCCCTTGCGAGTATGTTTCTCTCCCGGCAAGTAGCATTGGAATTGAAGCAGCAAATTGAAGCGGGTCAATTTACCCTCACGGCCCCAGTTGCTCCCCTACCCACCGACAGAGTATTTCTCCCGCAAGATTTGTGGGGGGCCCAAGTGAGGCTGGAATAGACAGTCGCTAGACTAAAGTGACGGATTATAACTTTAATGAACCACAAGAGGATATTCAAAGATGATCGACGAGAACCAGTGCAGTTTCGACACAGATAGCTCTGTTTACCTTGGCGGTGTCCATGTTTGACCACTTTGGAACTTTGACAGTGGGAGGGCAAGGCATTGGCATATTTCATTACATTTTTATGTCATTTATGGGTCCAGGAATGACATCAAAATGACATCGAGCGGGCCCTCGTCCCCGCTGGCGAGCCACCTCAGAGGGAAGGAAATCAAAGCGATCGAAATTAGATCGCTTCTGACCCAATTTTCCCGCTTATTCTACAGTCTGAGAAACTGGCCGACAGCCAGACAATATGGAGTGCAAATTGACGACATTTCCGATTACTGCGATCGCAGGTGCTGCAAATCCGATCGCCTCAACTTGCTCTACAATTGTACCCAAAGTCCCGATCAATTCTTCTTGTTCCGGCCGCGTTCCCCAGCGCACTAACGCTATGGGCGTTTCTGCACTCAATCCTGCATCTGTTAACTGGCCGATAATGTAAGGCAAATTGTGGATTCCCATGTATACTACAATGGTTTCCGAGCCACGGGCGATCGCCTGCCAATTTACCTCCGGTCGATATTTTCCCGCTGATTCGTGACCGGTGACAAAGGTGACAGAGGAACTGTACGATCGGTGTGTTAAAGGAATTCCCGCATAAGCAGGGGCCGCAATCCCAGAAGTTACACCGGGGACGACTTCTACTGAAACTCCAGCTTTTACCAACTCTTCCATTTCTTCGCCCCCGCGGCCGAAAATAAATGGATCGCCGCCTTTGAGACGAACAACGATAGCATTATCTCCAGCTTTTTCTATCATTAGTTGAGTGGTTTCGTCCTGCATTAACGAGTGACGACCTTTGCGTTTTCCGGCATCAATTCGTTCTGCTTGGGGGTTGATTGCTGCCAAAATTTGAGGGCTGACTAAAGCGTCGTAAATCACCACATCCGCGCATTCTAACAGAGCTTTTCCCTTCAACGTCATCAAACCCGGATCTCCGGGGCCCGCACCGACTAAATACACTTTTCCTAAAGACATTTTTCTTTCTTCCTTTACCTCTTCTTTGCCTCTGCGGTTCATTTTTGAATTAAATTCCCAATTAAGTCTGCTAATTGTACACTTGGGCCTAGAGGATTTGCGAGATGAAGTTCCGCCGCAGGAAATTGCTGCTTTAGCTGTGCGACATTTTTGGCGATCGCATCTGTAATTCCTCCATTAAATAAGAAGTATGGCACAATCCCTATTTGCTGCTGTCCACCACGAACCAAACTGTCAATTTGCTCTTCCAAACTCGGCTTTACCGACCAATAAGCTGTCAGCGCACCGAGTTTGCTAGCGATTTCCTCAACTGTCGAGTTACCTCCGGGGCGACGGCTGCCGTGAGATAATAAAATCCATTTTGGCAATAGCAGATTGGGGAGAAAAGTCACCTCTTGCATCTGACTTTCTACCAATTTTGTTAAGCCTGCTTCCTGGGAACCTAAATGCGGGCGCAATTCAATTTTTAGCTTGTCACCAAAAGTTTTTTGGGCAATTTCCACCTCTGCAGGTATGTCTTCGGCGACGTGAACTCCCGGCAATAAAAATACAGGCAGTATTTGCAATTCTGTCAGTCCCAGCGACAGGGTACGTTCGCCAAAACTGCAAATTTGTTCGTGCAGCGGTGCGGGCCCAAGTTCTAAGGTGGCGGTTGCTACTGCGGGGAACGAGTCAGCCAAATTTTGAGACAGCAGTTGACCTAGGTTTTCCAAAGCTAGTTGGGGTCTGGGGTCGCGGCTGCCGTGAGAGACTAATAAATAGGTGGATGATCGCAATTTCAATATGGATTTGATGTTAATGTTCGATCGGGATTTCAAATAATTGTAACACCGTAGGGCGCGTGACTTGAAAAATACTCAACCCTCAACCGGAAGCTTCCGAGTCGCGCACCTCTAACAACTAAAGCAAAGTACCCAGCTTGAAAATTACTCAACACAGGGCTTAAATCTTCTAAGCCGCGCACCTTACAAAAGAAGGTGCGCGGCTTAAAATTTACTTAATAATGGGCTTAAATCTTCTAAGCCACACAATCTAAACAACTCTCAAATTAACCTTTGGGAGCGGGATCGGCAATGTATTGGAAAGTAGGTTCTGAGTTCCAAGGGCCGCGTTCATCCTTGCCATTTGTTGACAAGTTAAAGTAGAGATCCACAGTGGAATCTGGCGGAATATTACCGAACAGCGGATCGGTGAGTTTACCCAACGCTTCGAGAGCTTTCATGAACATTTCAGTGTGAGAAATTTCGCGAGTCAGCAGAAAGTGCAGGGTCTTTTTCGTTCCCATATCCGGTGCTAGTTTAATCAACTCTTCGTAGGTTTGGCGAGCTCCTGCTTCCGCACCGATATTAGCGCGTAAATCGCGCACTACATCGCCACCTTCGTTGACGTAAGCACCCGTCCAAGCTTGACCTTGGCTATCCAGCAAGTGCGGACCTACACCTCGCACCGCAAACAAAGTGCTTTTATAAGCTTCTGTTTGGTCAACGTTTTTGGTGTGCATTTCGATGAGTTTGCCCACCATTTCTAAGTGGCTGAATTCTTCTATTGCAATATCTTGGAGCATATCCTTAATCCCTGCATCTTCACAGTGAAAGGACTGCACCCAGTATTGCAGAGCTGCTGTGAGTTCTCCGGTTGCTCCGCCAAACTGTTCTAGGAGCAATTGGGCAAAACGGGGGTTGGCTTCGTCTACTGTCACCGCAGCCATTAATTGTTTTTTGTGAAAAAACATGGATCGATACCTCTTTTAATTCTGTTGTTACAGTCTCTGGATTGCAGACTTGTAGCTGTGTTCACCTTCAGCATCCATTGTGCGACAAGCGATCGCACCGAACCTCGGTCGCTGGTTACATCTAGCGCGACAAATTTCTCTGCTTTCAGGTAGAGTTTAAAGTTAAAATTTTAGTTAGTTAGTCGGTATAAACATTACAATTTAGGAGCAGCATTATTGTCGCACTCGGTTAATTTTGCTGACAGGGCATCGAGGTGTCGCAGCCACTGAATGCCGCCAACCCAACTGCGAGAGGGAAGGTGTCCGATTGGTGCTTGCTGACTAAATTTAATCTGCCCTAAAGTAGTAGCAGAATTGTAGGTTTGCCAGTGAACCCGATCGCAAAATCTGATATAGTCTCCCTTAACGCTTTCATAAATCTGCTTTTGGACGCTGAAGCCAAACCGACCTTGACTGTAGCGCAACCAAAGGCGATCGAGTGTTTGCAAATCTTCGCAGGGGAGCTGGTAAATTTGGCTAATTTCTAGCTGAGTTCCCGGTGGCTGGGAAAGAGATTGACACATCAAGCCCCAAGTTTCGCTATCGGCTTCTTTCCATTTTTGGTTAGACAAAAAATTTCGCAGTTTGGTATAATCTACTCCCCGTGCAGAAATTAGGGCTTGATCGAGATTTGAAGTAACAGATAAGGAAAAAGTTTCTGCGGAATTTGCGACGTATTTTGTCGGTAAAATGGGAGAATCAGAAGTTTGTAGGGCGCTGATATCGGTTGAGTTGTCGCTATTATCGAGAGCAGGAGCGATCGGCGTTTTGGGCGAAAGCAAATTTTGATCGCGAATATCTAAAGCTGCTTGGATATCGTGCAAAACTTCCGTAGCAAAACTGTACCGCTGAGTGAGACGAGTTTGCAGCAATTTATCTAAAATTTCACCTAACTCGTCGCTAAGACTCGTGGCTTTGGGGAGAAACTCGCGCCACCACCAGCGCTCGTTGTCGCAGTCGTACATATCCAAGGGAGGAACTTGCGTCATTAGGCGAATGCAAGTAACACCTAAACTGTAAAGGTCGCTAGCAGGAAATACTTTGCCGCGCATTTGTTCGGGAGCTACATAATCTTGACTGCCGATGACCGTTGCTGGACGAAGCATAGCTGAATCAGTCAGCAGTTTGGCAATGCCGAAATCGATCAATACGAGTTTGTTGTCTGACTGTCGGCGGATAATATTTTCAGGTTTGATGTCGCGGTGAATGATGCGCTTGTCGTGGATAAATTGCAGCACGGGCAATAAGTCTTGCAGCAGTTGCCAAATTTTCTCTTCATCGTATACACTCTTGTCTAATTCTTGTTTAAGAGTCGATCCCTCTATAAACTCTTGAACTAAATAAATATGACCTTCTTGTTCAAAGCAGGCTAATAATGTAGGGATTTGCGGGTGTTTTCCTAGTTCGTCTAAACGGACGCCTTCTTGCCGAAATAATTCAACGGCTTTGTTGAAAATTTCGGGGTCACGGTCGTAAAAATAAAATTGCTTGACTGCACAGGGGGGTAGAGATGGGATGTCTTCATCAATTGCTAGAAAAGTTTTACCAAATCCGCCTCTACCTAAAAGTTCAATCGGGCGATATCGCTGTCTCAGCACCAGGTTAAAGCCGCAGTTTAAGCAAAATTGTGCGGCGTTGGAGTTCTGAGGATTTTGACATTCAGGGTTCACACAGTAGCTCATATCGATTTTAGATTTTAGATTTTAAATTTTAGATTGCGGACAAGACTTTTTTTTAAACGAACCGCGCAGACGCGAAGCGGCGCGAAGGAATAGGGAAGAGAGAAGAGAGAGAAAAGGGATGGTGGAAAACTCATGCGGTGTGGGATAAGCTGTCCCGCTTCGGGCGTTGTATTTTTCGGGCGGGCGGGACACCCCACAAGCATTTCATCTGAGATGTTGCCCCATTCTCAATAAGGCTTTTAGGGGCGGGCTAGAAGATCCCACCCTAAAAGAAATTCATTCTTTGTGGAACAGGCATCTTGCCTGTTCTTAAAAATGGTGCCAGAGGTGAGTTTTATCAAACAGGACTGTGAAATGTAGATGCGCCTGGGGTGATAAGGCTATTTTAATGCGCTAGATCGAATCGGGACGCTACCAGATCTGCCGAACCCACGCCGCATGAGTGCTGGGGGCGAGATAATTGCCGATCGCACAAGCCGATCGCACAGAGCGAAAATTGTGCTAAACTCTTACTGTGCTTGGAATTTGAGGCACAATCGATCTGTCTGGTTCAGGGACGCTCAGAAATATTTCCAAATATTTTTGCCTTACCCCTAGACTTGTGCTGAGATCTGATGCTATAGTTAAAACTGATACGGCGAGCGTAGCCAAGTGGTTAAGGCAGTGGTTTGTGGTACCACCATTCGTGGGTTCAAGTCCCATCGTTCGCCCTTTTGATTCTCAACAGTTTAATTAGATCGCCCGTCGCCTGTATGGTAATTTGCGATGGTCGTAGGGTGTGCAATGCACACCTTAATTTTTTTTGGGATGTCGCGGTTCTGTCGCCACAAGTTCCGATGTGCTAATCTTAAATCCAATCTAAAATCTAAAATCTAACATCTAACATCAAAATATGCCATCTTTAGTAACAGAAGATTGGGGATATAAATTTAGTGGCGATCGCACAATTAATAAGTTTATTCGGGATATAGAAGGAGAAGCAGCTTTAGGGAAATATTGCGATTGGGAATGCAAAGAACGTGCGGAAATTCTGATGTCGGAGATAGCTGGCAAATCCCACAATCTTTTCTACGTCCGCCGCCAAAAGGTAAATGAGAGATTTTCTGAAGAAGAAATCTGGGAATTGCTGCTTGCTACGGATGGAGATGATTTTGAATTACCTCAATTGTTGCAAAAAGCCGATCGCACTTTGCGGTTGTTAGCAACTGTACGCTGTGAAGACGGAATCGGGGGTTTAAAACTGCTGGATGCTGGTTTGGTGGCGGTTCCCAGAGGGAGGAAAGATGGGTACGCTTTGCCTGTTCAGTTGCGACTTTTGGCTAACAGTAGATCGCCAATTCCTGCAAAGTCGATCGCCCGCGTCCAAAAAATGCCATTTTGGGACGATAGACACATACCGACTACCGAACAGCTAAAAGTTTGGCACACTTTTTTAAATGTGGAAAAACGCATCGCGGAAGCGCGTCAATTTTGCGTACCTTTCCGAGGACACAATTACGGTTCCGGCTTTAAAATCGTCACTTTTGAAATCGATCGTAATTCCGCAACTCTTGACGGCTATGATGAAAATTCCTTACAATTGGGCGACTTTCGCGAAAGGCTAAAAAAAGCCAGAAATGAAGAAATAATCCTGTTTGATTCGCCGCCCGGAAGCAGAAGCAGCCGCGATGGAGAGACATTGGGTAGCATCGCTGAAATTGACTTTGAATATAGTAAATTACGAATTAAGTTAGATGTTGATTTAGGCGATCGCATGGCGGGCGGCAGATATCAACTGCCCAAACAAGGATTCTTATATTTTGAGGCGGCGGGCGATATCAGTCAGATCGAACGCAAGAAGAAAGCTTTAAAAATGCTGACAGACGGGCGCGCTCAAAATCCCTATTTGAGTGAGTTTTTATTCGATTCTTCTCAGGCGAGACTGCCGGAAAAACTGATTAAATTGGATCGGGAAAACTTATTAAATCGCAATGCTAATGAGGATCAACTTGCCGCCGTAGAAACGGTGCTTTCGGCGCGGGATTTAATTTTGATTCAAGGGCCGCCGGGAACGGGCAAAACGACTGTGATTGCGGAGATTTGCTATCAAATCGCCCGTCAGGGCGGCAAAACGCTCATTGCTTCGCAAGCAAATTTGGCTGTAGACAATGCTTTGAGTCGGTTAGTACACAATCCGGCGATTCGGGCTTTGCGGAAGGGAAAAGCTCATAAGGTGCAGGAAGAAGGGCAGCCGTTTTTAGAGGAAAATGCGATCGGCACTTGGCTGCAAAATACGGCGACTGACTGCGAAGAAAAGCTCTCGCAGCGCCTGACTAATGTCAAATCTTTGCGGCAGTTGGTGGCAGAATCAGAGCGATTTACCGCCTACTGTGCCGCAGAGAGAGATTTCTTTAATGAACTCAAACACCTGCACGACCGTAAAGCCAATCTTGAGGAAAAGTGCAGCCAGCAAGCAGCAGATTATGAACGGATTTTAAGCGAAAAAAGCGAGATTGAATCTCTAGTTAGTGGACTAGGAAATTTGCTAGATGCGCCGAATGTCAACTGGGAATCTCCAGAAGTTGCCGAGTTTATGCCCCAACTAAAACCCTATTCAGAAGGTAATGTTTTAGTAGAAAACTTTATGGCAAATGTTCGGATTGCCACCAGCAATGCTACTCAAATCGGCTTCGATCGTCCTGCTTGCGGCGCGTTTGGGATTGCGGTTTGGCTGCAGGAAACTGTAGCAGGGCAAATATCAGAATTTAAGACGGCATTCGATCGCGCCGATGATGTTTGTCACGCTATGTCGGCGGTTGCGGAGTCGTTGCGGGTGTCGCGGCAGATGTCTGAGGCTGTGAATCAACTCGAATTGGGCGATCGGCAAAATCAGACACACCGCCACAATCTCGAACAGAAAATCAAGAATTTGGAACTGCGAAAAGCGGAAATTGCAGCCGTTGTCGTCGCCGTTGCAGAGTGGATCGAGACAGCGGATACGGGACTCTATGAAGTCGTGAAGGCTTGCTGGGAAACGGGCGCAATGCTCACGGATGATATGGTAGAATTGCCCGCAGGATTGCTGAAAATTGCCCGATCGCTCAAATTGCCGATCGTGCCGCCCAAATGCAAAATCAATTTGCCCGATTTGGATCGGTTGCAAAAGGCGATATCCCACGAAGAAAGCGCAGGTTTTAAGGACATACAAGGGCAACAGTTCCGGTTTAGCGAGTTTCTGCACCTAAATTTGAGTCAAACGCCGATCGTGCTCTCTGCGGGCGATCGTACACAGTGGCAACAACTCGCCAAAGACTTCGCCAGCTATTCCCAAGTCAGTCAAAGTCAGCGCAAATTTATCATCGAAAAAGCTCGCACTTTCTTAGGTAGCATTCAACAATTTTATAGTGAATCATTACACCCAAATCATATCCAGGCTACCTTCGATCGCCTAGTCAAAGAATTGCTGCACAGTATCCTCGCAAATGCCCGTCAGTGCGTGGTTCCCCTGAAAACCGAAACCGAACAGCAGCTTATCAAACAGCAACAATTATTAGATAAAATCGGTCAAACCTTAAACCAGCAGCAAATATCCGCCGCTAAACTTCAGGTAGAAACAGCACAGCAAGAGGCAAACTTAAAAATTAGCGAAGTTACTAATTTGTTGCAAGCAATTGTCCAACAGCCAAATGTACCTGAAAAATTGCGGATTTTATCCGAACAATATCTCGCCCAAAAATCGAATATTTGGGAGCAACCGCAGCAGTTTGTCAAGCAAGTTGAGGCTTGGAAAGCCAGCCTGATTCAGCTTGAAAAATCAATTGCTGACCTCGACCCTTTTGGGGTTTTGGAAACCATCAAAAACACTCTTGACGAGCATTTATCTCCGCTGCAAACTGCGGCTGCAACTTCGCAGCAGCAACTCGCCGAACTTCAAACAGAATTGAGCGAAATAAACGCTCAACTGCAACAGCAGCAACCGACAGCAGCATTACTGCTTGAAAGAAATTGGTGGGAGTCAGCATGGCAAACTATCCCGACTCAATATCAGCCAGAAGTTCCGAATACAGGATTATTTACCGTAGCTTTTTTAAACAAAATTAAGCGTTTATTCAAAACTTGGGAGCGGAAATTAGAACAAGAAGAAACAGCCCTAAATCGTTCTCAAAAATTTGTGACAGATTGGATTCAAAAACTCCGCAATCCATCAGAAAAAGACCGCAACGATTTAAAGCAAATTTATATTGACAATGCCAACGTTATCGGCATTACTTGCGTGCAAGCTGCTAGCTTCGATTTTACTAAAAACTTTCCCAGCTTTGATGCAGTCATCATTGACGAAGTTAGCAAATGCACTCCCCCAGAGTTATTAATTCCCGCTTTGAAAGGCAGAAAGTTAGTATTAGTGGGCGATCACAGGCAATTGCCGCCGATGTTTAATCAAAGTACGATCGACGATATTGCCGACGACATCGGCTGTACCGGAGACGAACTTAGCTTTATCAAAGAATCGCTGTTCAAAGTTTTGTTTGAAAATGCCAGCGACAGCATCAAAAAAATGCTGACAACTCAGTATCGAATGCACCCACAAATCATGGGCGCAATCAATCAATTTTACCAGCAAAAACTCAACTGTGGCATTCAGGAAGCTGACACCAAGCGCGCCCACAACCTCGCAGGTAGAATCATTCAAGAAAATAATCACATTCTGTGGGTGAAAACGCCCATCGGACAAGGGTTTGAAGAAGAGAAACAGGGTACTTCGCGGTTGAATGTCAAGGAGATTGATGCGATCGAGCGTTTGTGCGAACAAATGGAGACAGCTTGGCGGCCCAAAGTTGCCGAGGGTGAACCGCCGAAAGAAATCGGAATTATCACTTTTTATGCTGCTCAATTAAATGCAATTAAAGACAGAATCGAAGGCGAAAGATTCCCTGCTTTGAGCATCCGCACTGGTACTGTTGACATATTTCAAGGCATGGAAAGACCTGTAATTATTGTCAGCACAGTGTGCAATAATGTTAGGGGCGATATTGGATTTGCTAAGGAACCGGAACGGGTGAATGTGGCATTTTCCCGCGCTCAAGAATTGCTGGTAGTTGTCGGCTGCCACGATTTATTTACCCAGCAAACAGGTACAGTGGGAAAAATGTATCAGGAAGTTTCAAAAACGGTGCGTCACTGCGGAGGTTTTGTAGATGTTTCTAGCGTCCTCAACTAAACCCATAGACTCGAATTTAAGTTCGCTAGCCGAACAGATTGAGCAACAAAATCCGGGTTTGTCAGTGTTGGCGGCGCGTCAATTTCGCTTCGCAATCCGCCAAACTCCGCTGGAGGTGGCGATTAGCGAACCGCGCGAGTTTAACGTGTTGGAAGAGTTCATTTTGCGGGCGGGTGTTGAGTTTGAACCTGCGCCAACTTTGAAGGAATTGGCGGATTTGCTGGGATTGGACGAGATTTTTGTGAAGACTACGGCCGCGACTCTGGTTAGTTTGGAAAGCTTGGAGGTGGCTGAAAATGGAAAAATTGCGATCGCCCCGCAAGGTAGAGATTTTTTCGAGAAAGGTGCAGTTAGTCGATCGCAAATTCAATCAATTTACGCCATTTCCGATCCGCTGAATCAAACTCTTACCTTTAAATTCGATCCTTTAGCCGCAGAATCGGTCAACTTACCCGATTTAGCAGATTTAGTATCCCTCGAACATAAAATTAGCGACCTTGCGAATTTAAGTCTAGCAGAAATCCAGCCGTTAATTCAAGCTTCCGGCTTAGGAATTCACGTCCCACAAAACGGCCAAATAGTCTCTGCTTGCGATGTCGTCGGCGACGACTTAGATATTTGGCAAACAGTTTCGATTTTTGTGTTGCTAGATGCGATCGAAAATAAAACTACTATTCAAGCCAGACAGGGAAAGCAAATATTAGAAACAGCATCAAACCGACTCAACGAACTTGAATCCCAGCAAAAACTTTCCTTAAATGACTTGTGCAAATTAGCCCCCGACATCGCACAGCAAGAATCCGAGACAATCCCCGTCCCGAAAACTCCTAAAAAGCCATCTAAGAAGAAACCCAAGAAAACGATATGATGAGGACTAAATTCCTGATTGCGAACTGGTTTGTAGTAAGGACTTTAGTCCTGATTAACTGATATCTTGCACCATTCTCAATTACTTGTTTAGGAACGGGCAAGATGCCCGTTCCACAATAAAATCAAGTTTTGTGGAACGGGCATCTTGCCCGTTCTTGACAAGAGTACAACATATAACTATTAACCAACAAAGGAGGTAATTGTGCAATATACTTAGATTCCCAACTTCTTGAAGAAGTCGGGGATCTAATTCGCCCTACTGAGCCTTAACGCATTTCAGCATCCGCAAAGTAGTCGCGGCCGCGTAATTCTGCTTTGCAGAATCATTCGCAGCAAACCGATCGCCAATTTCGTTAATAGCGGCAGCAACAGAACAATAATAAGACCTTTGAGTAAAAATAGAAGCAGCCCAATAATTCTGAGTGTCTGAAAAAGTTTTAGACGGCTCTTTAGCAACTAAATCCCGGTTCATTCCCCGGGCAGAGAAACCAAATTCCGCCGCTCGACGGAGCACCGCCATCAATTCAGCGCGAGTGACGGACTGCGTAGGTTTAAAAGTTCAATCTTGATAACTGCTAACTATCTTGTTTTCCCGCGCAAATAGAACTTTTCAGGCACTCCAGCGGAGAATATCAACATCGCTATAGGGACGGATAGAAACATTGCTAGGAAATGTAATATAGCATCTTGTATTCTTTTCCAGGATTCCAATACTAAAGATACCAATTGCTCTCTGGTAACAGCAAGTTGCAGCCGAAAGGTATTATTTTGAGAAAACCGGGCTACAAATCCAAAGCCCACAGCTTCTTTAATTTCGGAAGCGTAGATATCATCGGTAGCTATCTCCGAATTGTAGAAAAGCCAGTATGGCCTACGGTATTGGTATTTCCTGCGGTATTGTCTGCGGTATTGGTATTTCCTGCGGTATTGGCTGCGGTGATGGCTGCGGTATTGGCTGCGGTGATGGCTGCGTTATTGGCTGCGGTGATGGCTGCGGTATTGGTATTGGTATTGGTATTGGCTGCGGTATTGCTTCGGTATTGCCTCCGGTATTGCCTCCGGTATTGCCAATTTCTTCCGGTGCGGATTGATTGGTAGTGAAATAAAAGTGACCTAATGTGCGGCCTTGATAAGCTCTTTTACTCAATCGCCAAGCAGGATCGAGAGTGATTTTCATGAAGTCGTTAACATCGCCGTTTGTGCGACCGATAATCACCGATTTACCTTGGTAATCTACCGGAGTTCCAATTAGTAGAACATTGCCATCAACAGTTTCCAAAGTTAGGGTGTATTTTAATGCTAAATCGGTGCCTGCCATGCGAATTGAAAAGCCGTTGCTGTCTGTTGCGCGGCCACAAATACCGGTGAAATCAAAACTAACTAATAAGGGATCGACTTTCACGGGATTAGAGCCACTTTCGCTCCAGCATTTTCGCTTGTCAGATACTTGTTCTAGAATTAGCAATTGGTAGCCGCCGGAAGGGCGGGGTTGGGCGATGACAATTACTCGGTCTTGGTTAATGTCGGTTTCGTCAAAAGTAAATGCTTTAGCCGAACCGATCGCGCCAAGTGTTAAAATTGCTGAACCTGCCAGTGCGGCCACTGTTCGTGCCAATGAATGTTTCATGATTTTTCCCTATTGGCTCCTTATTGTGATGAGACTTATCTAGAATATAAAAAATTCGCCCTCTTCCAACAACAAGATAGAATTTTACCATCTCTTGTTCCGGTGGTACCAAGTGCGATCGATCCGCGATCGTCACCTTGGTTCGTAGTGAGAACTAAAGTCCGAGCGAATTTTTATCAGGACTTGAGTCCTCACTACAAAGTTATAACCGTTATTTTACCGAGGAACTTGATAAGCTGTTCGGGCTCTAAATTGTATTTTCCGGGCGGGCGGGACGCCCTCTCCACAAGAATTTAAGGGAAGTTGACAGTAAAATTTAGATGGGCCTGGGCTTATTACTTGCGGGAAACGAGCGCACTATTCACAAAAAAATGGTGCGTTACACTTGGTTAACGCACCCTAAAACAAACATTCAAAAAGTGTCTTTGCCCTCTAGCGGAACATACTGCTAACAGAACTATCTTCGTGAATCCGCCAAATAGTTTCTCCGAGCAAATTGGCTACCGAAAGCACCGTCAACTGCTTAAAACGGTTCTCTTCAGGCACAGGAATTGTATTCGTAACAATTACCTCTTCCAAAATCCCGCTAGACAAGCGCTCGATCGCCGGAGGCGAAAACACCGCATGAGTAGCACAAGCATAAACCTGCCTCGCACCCTCGCGGCGCAACAATCTCGCACCTTCAGAAATCGTGCCGGCAGTATCGATCATGTCGTCCACCAACACAGCAGTTTTGCCCCTGACATCACCGATAAGATTCATCACTTCTGCCACGTTGTGAGCTTGGCGGCGCTTGTCAATAATTGCCAGGGGAGCATCACCAAGCTTTTTGGCAAAAGCTCTCGCCCTAGCGACTCCGCCAACATCCGGCGAAACCACAACAATATCCGTCAATTGCTTGCTCGCCAGATAATCCAAAAGCACCGGCGAACCGTAAACGTGATCGAAAGGAATGTCAAAATAACCTTGAATCTGAGCTGAGTGCAAATCCATCGCCAAAATGCGACCGGCCCCAGCTTCCGTAATCAAATTAGCCACTAATTTTGCAGTAATCGACTCTCTTCCGGCCGTTTTGCGGTCAGCCCTAGCATATCCGTAATAGGGGATGACGGCAGTAATTTGTCTGGCCGAAGCGCGGCGACAAGCATCGATCATAATTAACAATTCCATGAGGCGATCGTTTACCGGACAGCAAGTTGGCTGAATCAAGTAAACATCGCAACCCCGAATTGATTCTTGAATTTGAACGTAGAGTTCCCCATCAGCAAACCGCTTGCGAACCATCGGCCCCAAATCGATCCCCAGATAGCGAGCCACCTCTTGGGCGAGAGGAACATTAGCAGAACCGGAGAACAGCCGCAGACGGTCATGAGCGGAAACCGGCGGCTCGGGAAGCGGAAGCGGTAAAGTAGCAGAACGGATCACAGCAGGCCTCTTGCAGGACATTTATTCCATCGCTATCTTACCATCTGAAACTAGAAATATTCAGCCAATTTTTTAATAGATTTAACATTCGGGGCGGCCACAAGTGTGAAGTTAGGCGAATTGAATAGGACTTGCAGAAATATGTCCAACAAATCCGGTTTCTACCCCACATTCGGTACCCTTAACGGTCACAATCGGTTTTTACTTATTTTTATCCAGCCATAAAACTATGAATTATACTTGAATACCGTACATTAACGGATAAAAAACTTTTTAAAGGCATAATTGATTACTGTAAAGATAGAGTTTTCTGCGTAATTATGCTGTGCGACACCCCCAAGGTGTGGAATGTGGGTTGTAGCGAACTCTGTACTGGCAGAAGTACGATCGCACTTGTGTCCCGGCGTCTAAAAGTTCTGGCGTGAGTCAATTTGGGGCCGAGGCTGGAAGTCAAGCCGCCCAAAATTCAGTCGAAGGCCGAAGGCATCCGGGTTCAATGCGATAAAAATGCCGCCAACAGGCAATAAACTTGAAAAATACTGTAAAAAAAGTTAAGAATCGGAAGCATACTCCAGATTTTTGATATTGGGCAAAGCAAGGTAGAAATCGATGAGCTTAAGAGAACGCATTGACGCAGAAATCAAAGCAGCCATGAAGTCCAAGGACAAAGTTCGCTTGGAAACAGTTCGCGGCATCAAGAAATTTATTCTCGAAAAAGAAGTCAGCCTTCGTCCCTCTGGCCAAGAGACGCTGACAGAAGCTCAAGAAATGGAAATTTTGATGCAAATAGCCAAACAGCGCCGGGATTCGATCGAACAATACCGCAAAGGTGGCCGCGAAGATTTAGTGGCACAAGAGGAGGCGGAGTTAGCAATTGTTGAAGAGTATTTGCCGCCGCAGATGTCAGACGAAGAGGTGAGTCAAGTCGTTGACGAAGTGATTGCTTCGGTTGGCGCTACTTCTGCAAAAGATATGGGCAAGGTGATGGGCAAGGCAATGCAGCAGCTTAAGGGCAAAGCAGACGGTAACAGAATTCAAGACATGGTGAAAGCAAAGCTTAGTCAGTAGTCAGTAGTCAGCAGACATCTCCCATAAATAATCTCCAGCTTTATAGAGATGTATAGCCTAGACCGAGGGGCGACAATTTATTAGGGCTAAGGCCAAAAAACCCGGTTTCTACGAAAAATCGTGCATTTCTCCCTTGAGATATTGACGCAGAAACCGGGTTTTAGATCGGGTTTGCGGGTTGCAACCTGTGTATTTTCGTGAAAAAACCCGGTTTCTGAGCATCCTTGCGTCCAAGAATGTCAAAAAAATGTAAAATACTAACTTTGGTCGGGACTGGGGACTACAGATAGTGAAGTATGCTCAAGAGCATTAAAGACATAGCATTACTAAGTCTGTGAGCGATCGTCTATTTTTTAACAGTTTTTACTTAAACTTATGCAGCCACCTATTGCTATTGGAACTCTCCTACAAAACCGCTACCGCTTGGTGAATATTTTAGGTCAAGGGGGATTTGGCCGGACTTATTTAGTAGAAGATTTGGGACGGTTTCAAGAACGCTGCGCCCTGAAGGAATTGATCCCAGTGCAAAGCGGGCCTTACGTTTTGGAAAAATCGAAGGAATTGTTTCAAAGAGAGGCGGCAATACTTTACCAAATTGGGCACCCGCAAATTCCCCAGTTTCGGGCAATATTTGAAGAGAACCAGCGTTTGTTTTTAGTGCAGGATTACGTGGAAGGGATGACTTACCGCGAACTGCTGCTCGATCGAACTTCAAATGGTCGCAGCTTCACCGAAGCCGAAGTTTTGGTATTTATCCGGCAAATGCTGCCGGTACTCGCTCACATCCACGCCCGCGGCATCATCCACCGCGACATCTCCCCAGAAAATATCATCCGCAGGGAAAACGACCAAATGCCGGTGCTGATTGACTTTGGAGTGGTGAAGGAACTCGCCACCAAAGTCCAGTCTCCCGAAGGAACAGCCCACGCGACAACTGTCGGTAAAATCGGTTACGCGCCGATGGAACAGTTGCACAGCGGGCGAGCAACAGCCAGCAGCGACCTCTACGCTTTAGCTGTAACGGCGATCGTCCTGCTGACAGGCAAAGAACCGCAGGAATTGCTCGATCAAACAACGCTGCAGTGGAATTGGCAGCAGCAAGTGCAGGTGAGCACGGGTTTGGCTTTGGTGCTGAATCGGATGTTGAGCCGGTCTCCGGGCGATCGATATCAATCTGTCAGCGAAGTTGCCCAAGCACTCGACGCCCAAACTAATCCTAAGCCTAGCCAGCCAACTGTACCGCCCGCGCCAGCAGTGGTGCCGACAAACCCTTCGCTAATAGCAACGGTGGCCGTGGGCAGGCCGCCAGAGCCCGCCGCCCAGAGTTCCCCCCCGCCAAACCAGCCAGACCCGTTAAGTGAGCCTGCTGGCGACACTTTTTGGGACAATCCCATTGCTGCGATCGGACTGCTGGCGGGCTTAGTAATCTTGACTGGCTTCGGTTCCTGGGCTTTAGTCGGCTCATTTCTCAACAATTCGCGCCCCAAACCCACTCCGACACCGCCAGCACTTACAAGTCCGACGCCGACACTAACTCCGATACCAAACCCGCTACCTTTGCCAACCCCAACCCCGCAACCTTTGCCGGAACCAAGCCCAGAACCTTTGCCAGAACCAACCCTAGAACCTTTGCCGGAACCAAGCCCAGAACCTTTGCCGGAACCAAGCCCAGAACCTTTGCCGGAACCAAGCCCAGAACCCAGCCCAGCGCCAACTCCGACACCAAAACCGACGCCCGCGCCGACTCCCGCGCCCAAACCGACGCCCAAACCGACGCCCGCACCCAAACCAGCACCCGCGCCGTCGCCAACACCAGCACCAACACCCGCGCCAACTCCCGCACCAACTCCGGAACCGGCCCCAACACCCGCACCGTCGCCGGAACCGGCCCCAACACCCGCACCGTCGCCGGAACCGGCCCCAACTCCTGCACCGTCGCCGGAACCGGAACCGGAACCCGCGCCGGAACCGGAACCAGCACCAACACCCGCACCATCGCCGGAACTCTAAACTTCTGGCAAAATTCCCCTAGACTGAGGTTGAGGCCAATTATTTGTTAGCTTTTTGCCAATGAACTCGCTGCTAATTGCTGGAACTGATACCGACGCGGGCAAAACTGTTTTGACCAGCGCTCTGGCTGCTTATTGGCAAATGTATTTTCCCGATCGCAGTTTGGGAATTATGAAGCTGTTGCAAACGGGAACGGGCGATCGCGAACTCTACACCCGTTTGTTTTCCCTCGACCAATCCCCCGAAGAACTCAATCCGCTGCACTTTGATGCGCCTCTAGCACCGCCGATCGCCGCCGAACGGGAGGGGAGACGTATCGAACTCGAAAAGGTCTGGACGGCTTGGCAAAGCCTCTCGCAGCGCAAGGATTTTGTGTTGGTGGAATCTTTGGGAGGGCTGGGATCGCCTGTAACGTGGGAACTGACGGTGGCCGATATTGCCAGGGATTGGCGGCTGAGGGGGGTTTTGGTAGTACCTGTGAGGTTGGGGGCGATCGGGCAAGCTGTAGCGAATGTTGCTCTCGCCAGACACACTGGTTTTAAGCTGAGAGGAATTGTGCTCAATTGCGTTAAAGCTTATTCGGAACAAGAAATTGCCGATTTAGCGCCCGTTGATTTGATCCAGTCGCTGACTCAAATACCTGTGTTGGGTATTTTGCCGCATTTAGATGACCCGACTGACCTTGCTAAATTAGCTAAAGTTGCTTCAGATTTAGATTTAGAGCGGTTACTGCCAGGAGTTAATTTAGTTGCTCAGACTTCTAAATAACCCTATTCTCAACACCTCTCTTTCTCATTCTTCTCTTCCTCTGCGTACTCTGCGGCCTCTGCGGTTAAAAACTAAGATTTTATTTTAACCGCAGAGATCGCAGAGAGCGCAGAGAAAGAAAAGAGAGAGTTTTACAAATTGCTATAAGGAGAATAAAACATGGTTTCTACTTTACCGAATTTAACCTCTGTCGATTTATCTCAATTGCGGCTGGAGATTAGAAATTTGCAGCCTCAGCTAGTCGAATGGCGTCGCCTTTTGCACCAAAAGCCGGAGTTGAGTTTTGATGAAAATTTAACGGCGCAGTTTATATCACAAAAGTTGCAGGAATGGGGCATAGATCATGAAACTAATATTGCTAAAACTGGTATTGTCGCAACTATAGACAGCGGCAAACCGGGGCGGGTTTTGGCAATTCGGGCGGATATGGATGCTTTGCCGATTCAAGAAGAAAATGAGGTGGATTATCGATCGCAGCATGATGGAATTATGCACGCTTGCGGCCACGACGGCCACACTGCGATCGCCCTCGGTACTGTCTGTTATCTGGCCAAGCACAAACACAGCTTTTCGGGTAAAGTAAAATTTATCTTTCAGCCCGCTGAAGAAGGGCCAGGGGGTGCAAAACCGATGATTGAAGCGGGAGTTTTGAAGAATCCTGATGTTGATGCGATCGTCGGCTTGCATTTGTGGAACAATCTGCCTTTAGGCACTGTAGGCGTCCGCAGCGGCGCTTTGATGGCGGCTGTCGAAGTTTTTGACTGCACGATTTTTGGCAAAGGTGGACACGGCGCAATGCCACATCAGACTGTGGACTCGATCGTAGTTACAGCCCAAATTGTCAGCGCTTTGCAGGCAATCGTCGCGCGGAACATTGACCCGATCGACTCAGCGGTAGTAACTGTCGGCAACTTCCACGCAGGCCACACCCACAACGTCATTGCCGATACCGCTCAAATCGGTGGCACGGTGCGCTATTTCAATCCTGCATATCAAGGTTATTTTGTAAAGCGAATCGAGCAAGTAATTGCCGGAATTTGTCAAAGTCACGGGGCAAATTACCAATTAGATTATTGTTCGCTTTATCCGCCAGTTATTAATGATTCGAGAATAGCTGAATTGGTGCGCGGGGTGGCAGAATCAGTTGTCGAAACTCCTGCAGGCATCGTTCCCGAATGTCAAACAATGGGGGGCGAGGATATGTCGTTCTTTTTGCAAGAAGTCCCCGGTTGTTATTTCTTTTTGGGTTCAGCAAATGCAGAGAAAAACTTGGCTTACCCGCACCATCACCCGCGTTTTGACTTTGATGAAACTGCGCTGGGGATGGGTGTAGAAATGTTTGTGCGGTGTGTCGAAAATTTTTGTGCTATGTAAATAAGCCTTTTATGGGCGGGCTAGAAGCCCACCCCACAAGAAATTGATTCTTTGTGGAACAGGCATCTTGCCTGTTCACGAAAATGGTACAACATCTCAGATATTACCGAGTTTGAAAGATATTCTGCACCATTTTCTTATCTACACTCGCCGCTGCCTTATCCAATTCGGCAATCTCCCCGGAGTCTAACTCCCAGCCCAAAGCACCAATATTATCCCTCGCCTGTGCCGCAGATTTCGCCCCCGGAATCGGAATAGTTTCTTTGCAGATGCACCAGTTGATTGCTACCTGGGAAACAGTCTTGTTTCTGAATGCAGCTATTTCTCGCAAACATTCCAAAAGCGATCGCATTCCCGGAAGTAGCTGCTTGCACGCCAAACCTCGAATACCTTTAGGAATAGAGCCATTTTCCGAGTATTTACCCGTCAGCAAACCCAAGGCTAGAGGACTGTAAGCAATCAATTTTATCCCCAATTCATCGCAAACATCTTTCAACCCGAGTTCTGTCACCGGATAGGTAGAAAGTAGCGAATATTGCACTTGTAAAGTAACAATAGGAATTTGGCGATCGCTAAATTTCCTATGCACCCATTTCAGCCGTTTCGGCCCGTAATTAGACAAGCCCACTCCCTTAACCAATCCTTGCTCGTAAAGGTCAGCCAAACCATCTAAAAGAGCCCCCTCTTGCCAAGGAGCGTAATTGGCTGTAGACCAGTGCATTTGTACCAAATCTACATTTTTTCCGAGGCGCGCCGCAGAGGCTTTGCAAGCCGATATCATTGATTGTCGCGTCAGTCTCCAAGGATAAGCAGCCAGTTTTGTCGCAATACAAATACTGTCTTTGTTTGCACCTTGATATTGTTGAGAAAACTGCCCCAAAAGCTGCTCGCTGCGTCCGTTTAATTTGCCAGTTCCGTAAGAGTCACCGGTATCGAATAAAGTGACGCCGTTACTAACACAAAGATTGAAAACGGCTTGCAATTCCTCGTCCATACTTTCATTGTAGCCCCAGAGCAATCTGTTGCCCCAGGCCCAAGTGCCGCAGCCCATTTTTGGCAGTAAAATTGTTTGCTTTGTTTGCATTTTTATTGATGGGAGTTGTTGGTAATACGGATATTTTATAGGAACATAACTCGGTATCCCATAGCCCCCAGCAGAGCTGTTTCATTCTGCCACGGGCCGCCAGGGACTCAAGTCCCTGTCTAATAGCATAAGTCGGTTAAAACCGACTCAAATAGTAATCTCAATTTTGAAAATTAGAGTTACACATATATTCTGCGCTAACTCTATACAAAAACAGCTTTGATAAAATTGCTACAGTCGTCTAAAGACGACTTCAGCTATGAAACAGGGGTTTAAACCCCTGTTGGACTGTCGGACTAATGGCACGCCCTACAAAATTACCAATGACTGATGACTCTTTATTCTTTTACGTGGTGGGCGAGGGTGAAGGTGCGGTGTTTTTAATAGGTTGCTCTGGCTTAGCTTTCGGGTCGGGTTTGGGTGGCGCAGGTGGAGGAAAATTCGCCGCGCGTCTGGGTATTTGTAGCGCTGTTCGGAATGCAGAAGACGGGAAGAAAGCACTAAATTGAGAAAGTCGATCGGCGGTGGGTTCTGGCGCATATTCCCACAAGCTTTCGTAGTAGAAGAAAGCGACGCCTAAGCCGTATTCTTGGACTGCTTGCACCTGAGATTTAATTTGCTGAATCGGTACGGGGTTATTTCTCAAGCCTGTCATAATCCCAACTCCGGTGGGAATTTTTTGCTGTGCTTCTTGCATTTCTGGACGGTTAATCTTGTCAACAAATGATTCTAGATTGGGACGGTAGACTTGCACGATTAGCTCGTCGGCAATATCCAAACGCACCCAAGCCAGCCAATCTTGTAGGTGATGTTTGTAAGCAAAATCGTAGTAATTGGGAGAAATCGAGAAAATTGCATTGGGTTTGACTGCTTTGACGGCTTGATTTAGCTGCGACATAAAAGCGGTAATTTTATTTGCTCGCCACTGCACCCATGCTGGATTTTGAAAATCTTTTGGCGGAGCTTTTTTTGTTTCTTTGGTATACAAAGCAACTGTGTAGTCATCGTAGCCAAATTCGGCCGGCAAACTCATGTGATCGTCAAATTGAATGCCGTCTGCGTTATATTGAGTGGTGATTTCTAGTACGAGTTCGGTAATGAATTGCTGGACTTCTGGATGAAAGGGATTGAGCCAAACTACTTCGCCGCCGGCGTCGTTTGATGTTTGGCTGCCGTCCTGTTTTTGTGTCAGCCACTCGGGATGAAGTGTGGCTAATTCTGATGTGGGAGGAGCCATGAAACCAAACTCAAACCAAGGAATCACTAACAGGCCTTGGCGGTGAGCTTGATCGATTAAATCGGCGAGCATATCTTGTCCGTCTAACCCTCTGTAAACAAAGGGTTGAATGTCTCTTTGCTGCGCTACATAGCTGGGATACATTGCATAGCCAGAATTCCAGGCTACAGGATAAATTGTGTTGAAATTTAACCGCTTTAATTGGCTGACAGCATCTCCTAGTTTGCGACGATCTCTGAGGATGTCTTTGTCGTTTGTCGTCATCCAAACGCCGCGAATTTCCTGGCGGGGTTGCTGGGCGATCGCCGGAATTAAGTTGTTCGCCAGCAATACTATAATGAATGAGAGGGCAAACAGAAGCGGGAAAAGAGTTTTAATCGATCGCTGCCAACTGCGCGGAATGATGCGTAATGTCATAGTTTTGAATGGTGAGTTAGCTATCGAAACACACCCCGGCATAATTTGGTGATAAAATTTGGTCGCTCTACAGTCTACAGCCATTGGCGCTGAATGTGGAATCGGTTAAGTGCAATAAGTGGATTGATGTTATGCGATCGCAACTAAGCGAAGTATAATCTATGACACAGAGAGTAGATGAGAGCATTATGTCAAAGTGCTGGGAAATCATTCATTACGCACTGCAAGCTCTCTTTACCGGACAGTGTGGCCCAAGGAATGCGATTGCTGTACAATATCGGTGCTGGAATATTTCGATCGAACATCTGTAATTGTGAAAGATTTAGTGTTAATTGGTGGCGGTCACAGTCATGCTATCGTATTAAAAATGTTCGGCATCAAACCGCTGCCGGGAGTGCGTTTGACTCTGATTAGCGACGTGCTGCACGCGCCTTATTCGGGGATGCTGCCGGGACACGTTGCCGGGTTTTACGATTATGATGAATGTCACATCGATTTGCGATCGCTCGCTGAATTTGCCGGGTGTCAAATATTGGTCGATCGGGCGATCGCGATCGACTTTAACAAAAACTTAGTTATTTGTCAAACTCGCTCTCCGGTTAATTTTGATGTGCTTTCTGTGGATATCGGCAGCACTCCTGCGACTTTATCTGTACCGGGTGCCGCTGAATATGCAATTGCAGCTAAACCCGTACCGGAGTTTTTAGCTAGCTGGAATCAGTTGATAGAATATAGGCAAAATCATCCCGATAAACCGCTGCGGATCGCAATTGTCGGTGGCGGTGCAGGCGGCGTAGAATTAGCATTAAATATGCAATCTCGATTGGGGAAGGAAGAAGGGTTCGGCAACGGATTGTGTAACGGATTTAACGGATGGATATTAAGGTACAGCGAAAGACGTAAGAGAGAAAAGGGAAGGGGGAAGAAAGAAGAAGAATTAGAAATTCATTTGTTTCACAGCGGTGCTGAATTAATGCCTGCACATAACCATCGAGTGCGTCGGCGCCTTCAAGAAATTCTGATTAGTCGTGGCGTTAAAGTGCATTTAAAGGAAAAAGTCTGTGCTGTAAAAAAGATTGAGAGACAAACCAATCCTCAATTCCCTACCGATTACCAAATTTCCTGTAAATCAGGTTTAGAATTAGAGTGCGCTCGCATTTTTTGGGTGACACAAGCATCGGCAGCAAATTGGATCAGAGAATCCGGTTTAGCAGCCGATTCAAACGGCTTTATCCAAGTCAACGATTGCCTGCAATCAGTCTCTCACCCCAACGTATTTGCGGCTGGAGATATCGCAGCGATGGTTAATTATCCCCGTCCCAAAGCGGGCGTTTTTGCCGTGCGTCAGGGCAAACCGCTGTTTGAAAATTTGCAGCAGTTTTTATTGGAAAAACCGCTGAAACCATTTGCACCGCAGGAACAATACTTAGGGTTAATTGGTACTGGGAATAAAAGGGCGATCGCATCTCGCGGATCTTTCATGTGGGAATCGGCGCTGCTGTGGTACTGGAAAGATTGGATCGATCGCCAATTTATGCAAAAATTTAGCAATGTGCCCAAAACCCGCAATACCAAATAGCAATACATTCAGATATTCTCCTCTCTTCCTCTGCGTCCTCTGCGGTAAATAAAAAAAGTCTTATTCAAAAACCCTTTAAGCTTGCTATAGTAATATCAGAAGTAAGAAAAACTAACTATGTTCAGAAAAATTGGATTTTGGGTGATTTGGATTGCATTTACCACCTACGCCTTTGTATTTGCACCACCCGACAGCCCAGAACAAACCATCACACTAATTACCAATCTTTCCACAGGCAAAATAGCAGACATCAACCCTTTAATTGTAGCGTTGTTCAACCTCATGGGAGTCTGGCCGCTCATCTACAGTTGTGTCTTATTTGCTGACGGCAGGGGCCAAAAAATACCTGCATGGTTGTTTGCCACTTTATCCTTTGGCGTCGGTGCCTTTGCCTTGCTGCCTTATTTAGCCCTGCGCGAACCTAATGCAGAATTTCGCGGTCATAAAAATATCTTTTTAAAGATATTAGACTCCCGTTTTACTGGAATTTTCTTAACATTAGCTGCTGTTGGTTTAGTTGCCTTTGGCTTGACAAAAGGCGATTGGTATGATTTTTTTGCCCAGTGGCAAACCAACCGTTTTATCCACGTAATGAGTTTAGACTTTTGTATGCTTTGCCTACTATTTCCTGCCTTATTAGGAGACGATATGGCCCACCGAGGAATGCAGAATTCTACAGCTTTTTGGGCGGTAACATTAGTGCCGCTGTTCGGGCCGCTGGCTTATCTGTGCACGCGCAAATCGCTGCCGGAAACTAATACTGAAACTGTTACGAATTAGACAGCCGTGCAGGGAAGTTTCAGTGTAATGTAGGAATTAATCACAAGTAATCAGACAAGAAACAGGCAAGATGCATGTTTCATAACAATAAGTAAGTTTTATTGTGGGTCGTTGCTCCTAGTTGCCCGCCCATGAAACACTGATTACAAATAGTGCAAAATCTGAGTATTAATCTAAATAATTATCTCCCAACCTCTAGCAAATGAAAAAATTTCCGATTGTTGGCATCACAACATACAACCGCTGTCCAGCAGGCGAATATCGTTTAAATGGAACTTATATTGATGCAGTTCAGGCGGCTGGTGGCATTCCGATTTTACTGCCGCCCAATCAATTAGATCCGGCTAGTATTTTGGATGCAGTAGATGGTTTGATTTTTTCCGGGGGCGGAGATATCAACCCAGAACTTTATGGCGGTTATGTCGATCGCACAGTTTACTCGGTTAATGCAGAACGCGACAATTTTGAATTAAACTTAGCAAAGCTAGCTTTGAAGGCTGACATACCTGTGTTGGGGATTTGCCGGGGAATGCAAATGTTGAACGTAGCCAGCGGCGGCAGTTTGGTGATTCACGTACCGGATGCTTACGGAGAAGAGGTTAATCACGGATCGGGAATTCCCCCGCGCGCGATCGAGCATACCATTGAAATTGAGCCAAACAGTCGGCTAGCAAAAATTATGGGAAAAACTTCAACAACAGTTGTTTCCTGGCATCATCAAGCAGTGCGGAAGGTAACATCCGATTGGCAAATAGTAGCCAATGCACCTGACACTTTGGTAGAAGCAATGGAACACTGTTATCACCCTTGGATGATAGCAATTCAATGGCACCCGGAAATGTCACCTAACTGTTCGTTCAACTCTCGAATTTTTCAGGCTTTCGTAGAAGCAGCAGCTTCAAGATTTATAAATTCTACCAAGTCCGAATCAAAGGCAATTTATACATTTTGATAGTCACTTATTCTTGATAGTCAGTATCTATTTCAATATCCAGGGTATCTTCATCTATTCTGACATAAAGAACATTCGGGCGACAGCAAACCTGACAATCTTCGATATATGATTGCTCCATACCACCGCTGATATCAACAAAAGTTGTACTCGGTTCGCCGCAGAAAGCACAGTAATATTCAGCCGTTGTTTGCATCTTTTTCGCACTCTCTTTTTGTGACTTCGTGGCGGTAGCGAAACATATCTGTTAACCGCATTTCCACCCACCAACCTAACAACAAATCGACAATCGGGCCGCCCGGTATCGAAAATGCGATCGCATCTGTCAATCTAGTCTTGCCATTTTCTGAGGTAAACTCGTGTCGGTGAGTCCAACGTGCCATCGGCCCCTCAGTTTGTTCATCAACAAACAAGCGATATTGTTCGCACTCAGTGTGAGTCGCCACCCATTTTACAGGAATCGGCCCCAATAACAGGCGAAATTCTGATACAGCACCCACATCGAGTCCCCCTTCGCGTCGAATGATTTTCACCGGTTGCCAAGGCGGAGTCAAAAGTTGCAGAATGTCGGGCCTTTCGTGAAAGTTCCAGACTGCTTCAACAGTGGCATTAATCAGCGACGAGTATTTAAAATTGGGCATTGTATCCTTGGGCTAGACAGTTAAGTGCGATCGCGTTTCAGCATTTGCAGTATTATCCTCTGTATCAGTACAAACAGCAACTGTTAGTTTCAATCCCAAAGCATTCAGCCAAGTTCCCAGATTATAAATCGCATCACTTCCTTGCTGCGAAAGCAATTCATCCAGTTTTTTTAAGTGCAATTCATATTGTTCTGGAGACATCTGCTGTTTGCCAAGAGCTTCTGCTACATTGCTAAGTACCATTTTTAGCAGTTCTGACTCCGGGTTTTCTTCTTCAAAAAAAGCGTCTAGATACATAGCAGAATCTCTTGGCTTTTTGAGAGATTCTATTAGAAAGGGATGGTAAGGTAAACTTTTAGGCATTATCTTCACTCCTGTAATCAGTCCAGTATTTGATAGCTTGCTGTATGTCTCGGTCTTGAGTGCTTTTATCCCCACCTATTAAAAGCAGGATAATAGTTGTGCCGACTTGTCCGAAATAGATTCGGTATCCAGGGCCATAATCTATTTTTAATTCATAGACTCCTTCTCCAACAAATCGATAATCTCCGATATTGCCGAGTTGAACTCTGTCTAATCTCAACCTAATTCTAGCTTTAGCTTTGCCATCTCGGAGAAAATTAAACCATTCCTCGAAAGGCACTTTGTTATCTGGCGTCGTATAACGCTGAATTTCTCTCGGTTGGACTTCGGGCATAATTATATTATAGTGCGTCACTCATCCCAGTATCCTGGCAATTAATTATACTCAAGAAATTCCACAGGGGAAAGATGGAAAAACTTAGCTAACTTGTGAATTTGACTCGCCGTCAGTTCCCGCTTTCCATCCATCATCTCAGATACCCAAGACTCTGATTCAAAAATATCAACCAAATCTTTTTCTTGAATATTGTCCTCAACCATCAATGCTTTCAGTAGTGCGATACCTTTCAAGACTGGCATTGGCTCATGTTTTTGTTCGTAATCATAAACAAGAGTACCCAACACGTTTAAGTAATCCCGATCGTCCTGCGTGAGATTGCTCCGACTCACAATAAAATCAATCCGATTTTGTGTAGCAATCAACTCAGCTTCACAAGTAATTGGACGCGGTGGAAAAGTTGTGATTATCTCGATATAGTAGCTACTAGGAGTTTTTAAACCAGTCGTCATTTTTCCAGTTCTCCTTATTATATTCTGCATGAGTTAAAACACAGCGGACAAACACTATCTGGTATTCATAGTCGATAAAAGCAATTAACCGATAGTTATTGCCACCAATATTAAATACCGTAAAGTTACCTACTAAGTCAGCCGAAGGAAATACTTTACGAATATCTACTAAACTTTGCCATTCAGCATCACAACTACGCTGATACCACAGCAACAGACTTGTTTCAGCATTGGGGTGTGTTTCCCAAAATTCTGTTAGTCGTTTTCGGCTAATGACACGCATGAGACTATTATAATCTAATTTACTAAACGGGACTTAGTGAATTCTCACATTCTTGATTTTGCTGTCGTGTTGTATGACTCATCGCCTCAGCCAAATGCTTCTTCAAAGTCGCCTCCGGTAGCGGCCCTTTTAAATGACTCCAAGGCAAAACCTGATCCAATTCCCACTCTTGAAAAACATAAAAATCCATCTCCGGCAACTGTCCCCGCAACTCCTTAAAGGCCCGCCGATAACTGCCCAAAGTATCGCCGTAATGCCGCACTAATTCCAACAGCCGAGACAACCGCCGATCGCCCTTTGACAACAAACCCTGAATCACAGACCAGTTATAGCTTTCAGGTCTAAATTCTAAACCTAACTTCCGCAATTCTTTATCTAAAAACTTCAGCCTCTTCTCCGCATCTTTATTCACTCCAAACCACTGAAAAGGAGTGTGAGATTTCGGGACAAAAGTGCTGCATCCCAGAGTCAACCGCAAACCGGGAGCGGCTTTTCTAATCGCCCGCATCATCTCCACCGTCTCCTCTAAATCCTCCATTTCTTCACCTGGAATTCCCGCCATCCCGTAAAGTTTAATTCCCTTTAAGCCGCCCGCCTTAGCATTGATAGCAGCTTGAATAATTTCGTCATTTGCGAGTTTTTTGTTAACGATTTTGCGGAGGCGATCGCTCCCGCTTTCCACCGCAATTGTCACAGATTTGCTGTCTCTGTTGGTCAATATTTCTGCTAGCTTAACTGTCACCGTATTCGTCCTTACCGAAGAAAGACTCAGCCGCACGCCGTCGTATTTCGGATGATTCAAATGATCCAGCAACGCTTCAAATTCCGGGTGCTGAGTCACCGAAGCACCCAACAAACCCAAACGATTAGTCACAGCTAAACCGCGATCGATCGCCGGAATTAACGAATCCTCCAAACTCGCCGTTCTAAACGGCAAAGTCAGATAACTTGCCAAACAAAAACGGCACATTTCTGGACAACTCCGAACCACTTCCACCATGTAAATATTTTCCCAAGCCGCTTTTTCTGTCACCACAGTGGAAGCAGATAAAGTATTGCCGCGATAAGTCTGTTTTTCAACCACACTGGGAATTCCAGAATCGACAGGCTGAATCGATTTGATCCCCTCCGTCGCATCCAGATAAGTTACTTCGTACAAACTGGGGACGTAAACTCCTGGAACTTGGGATAAATGCCGCAATTTAGTTAATCTGTCGGCGGTACGGACTTCTTTATAAGCATCAATAAAATTGTCAATGAGATGTTCGCCATCTCCCAGCAAAATCACATCAAAAAAATCGGCAAAAGGTTCGGGATTAGCCGTAAAAACTGGGCCACCGCCGAATACTATCGGATAATTATCAGTTCGTTTTGACGCCCAAATCGGAATTTCTAAAGATTCCAATAAATTTAGAATATTTACATAGTCTAGTTCCCAAGAAAGCGAAAATCCCAGTAATTCTGGATGTCGGGGAAGTTGTTCGCGGATATCAGTAAATAAACGGCCCACTTCAATATCCGATCGCACAGCCAAAGTTGCCCACACTATCTGATAGCCGAGACTGGTAATACCCACGGTGTACTCGTTGGGAAAAGCAAAAATAGTGGGGATAGCATCAGTATCGGGCGTTGCGGGGGCAAACAGTAAGCGTTCTTGAGCAAAGGGATTAGGAGTCACGGGCAAATTTAGTTTTAACAATAGGTCTGTTCTTATCTCATTTTAAGCCATTACCAAAGTCATTGTAGGGTGCGTCAGGGTTGAATGTGGCGATCACAAACTAAGAATCTCCCCCCTGACGCACCCTATCGTTAGTTAGCTGTTACATCCGTTACATCCGAAGAAAGCGAATCTGTTGGCGAACTTCATTCTTGCTTCTTCAAATTTACTCTGAAATAGAATTGCGATCGTCCTGAGTTCTCGGAGTAGTCGGAGTAGGCGGTGCACTGTGAAAAGTTGCAATCAGCAAACAGATAATCCCAGCATTAATAAACACATCCGCCAGATTAAATACCGGGAACCGAATGAGCCGAAAATCGATAAAATCTACAACATGGCCCGAAACAAATCGATCGATCCCATTCCCCAGTGCTCCCCCCAAAATCAAACCGTAGCCAGCTTGTTCCCAGCGGTTAATTCGCGGCCCGAACCAAGCCAGCACAATCAATCCCACACTAACGCCCAAAGACAGCCAGCGCAACCAAATCGCCCCGCCATTGCTGAACAGACTAAAAGCGGCACCTGTATTAACAACATAAGTGAAGTGAAACACCCCGGGTAACAGCGGCTGCGTCTGCGGAGGAACCGTCAAGTCAAAATTTTGTACCACCCAAAACTTAGTCAGGTGGTCTAAAACTAAACTGATAACAGCAGCAATCCAAAACCAGGGATTTCTTTTAAAACGCATGAATTAAGCAATAGAAAATGGGGCATCGGGCATGAGAGAATTTACTCCAATCTCACTTGTCATTGCGATCAGAATGCAGTGCAGCAAAGCAATCCCAGCCGCAGCGAGATTAATCTCCCGTTTGGCAATGATAGTATAACCTTATTTTGGACACTTACCAGTTACCTCTTCCTTCTTCCTTCTTCCTCCTTCCTTCTTCCTGAAATCCGTTACATCCGTTACATCCGTTACATAATCCGTTGCCGAACTTCCTTCGCAATTAATAAAACATCAATCGGCGCAAAGTAAATGACAGCACTGCGATCGCACAAACTACCGCCAATTGTCCCGGCAGGGGATAAACCGAATATTTAAGAATCTCATCGAATAAAGGTGTTTTTTTTGCCGGAGGCAGCCAGTAAGTAAAAATTAGATAAGTTAAGCCGATCGCGTGAACAGTGAACAAACCGCACAAACAGCTAAAAGCCATAGATTCCAGCCGCGAAGCCACCTTAAAAGCCACCCAGCCGCACACCCAAGCACCAGGCACAAAACCCAGCAAATACCCAAAACTCGCTTCTTTGAGATAGCCGATGCCGCCGCCTTGAGAAAAAACTGGCCACAAAGTTAATCCTAATGCCAAATAAGCAATTTGCGAGAGAGCCGCAGCATTTTTTCCCCCCATGCAGCCTACTAGCAAAACGGCTCCAATTTGATAGGTAACACCTAAAGAGTACGCCTGAAGTCCTCGATCGTCCCACAACCCAATAGGAATTGTGACAGATGCAGGCAAAAAAGTGCCTCCTATCGTCAGAAGCAAACCAATAACAGCCCAGATTAGTTCAATAGGAGCAGGCATTATAGCAGAAGAAAGAAGGAAGACCGAAGTTGCAATCGACCGTTTATGTTTGTGCACTTAAGAACGTCCTAACCGTCAGGGCGGTTGCCATATCATCAAACAGCATTCGTCAGGATGTATTTGTCAGATGCAAGCTTCAATGCCCGCAGCTTTTAAATTCTTAATACTAGCACTACTGTCAAAATAACCACCATTGTATGGTTTTCTGGTTCTCAAGCCTCGATCTTGTGATAATTTAATGGGGAATTTTTCGCTATCGGGCGATCGACTGCTTGTTTCCGTAGCTATTTCTCTGCCCTATATCTTATAACTTCACAATTGTCAAGCTCATAAATAACATTAATAATATTAATTAATATTAAATTGGGATTAAGTGTAAAGATTCTTAACCTAACCTTTACTTTTGCGCGCTATGCTGATGCGGGAGACCCATATAACGATCGCAGATTTTTTATACCTATGCTTTTTCGTCTCAACTTGATTAATCCAAACCGTTTGACTACTGCAATTTCCGCTATGGCGATCGCCCTCAGTGTAGCAGCTTGCACCAGTCCCAGCACAAACACAAGCAGCACCACCAGCCCCGGCGACACCGCAGCATCCCCCGGCGCTTCCCCCGTTGCAGCCACGGGCACCGCGGAAAACACCAAACTCGCCCTAGCCTCAGACGTAGCAATCACCGCAGCCGGCGCCTCATTCCCCGCCCCTCTGTACCAGCGTTGGTTTCAAGACTTCAACAAAATCAACCCCAAAGTACAAATTAACTATCAATCAGTAGGCAGCGGCGCTGGAGTCGAACAATTTACCAAAGGCACAGTAGACTTTGGGGCCAGCGACACCGGCATGAAAGACGACGAAATCGCCAAAGTTCCAGCAGACAAAGGCGTGATCTTGCTACCCATGACAGCCGGCAGTATCGTCATCGGCTACAACCTGCCAGACTTAACCGAACCATTGAAACTACCACGGGACGTTTACGCAGATATCTTCGCCGGTAAAATTACCAACTGGAACGATCCCAGAATTGCAGCCGCCAACCCGGCCGCTAAATTGCCAGACCAAGCCATCACCATCGTCCACCGTTCCGACGGTAGCGGTACCACCGCCGTCTTCACCAAACACCTGAGTGCCATCAGCCCCGACTGGAAAAGTGCAGTAGGCGACGGCAAAACAGTACAGTGGCCCGTAGGCGTAGGCGCAAAAGGCAACGAAGGCGTCACAGCCCAAATTCTGCAAACCGTAGGCAGCCTCGGCTACATAGAATACGGCTATGCCAAAAACAACAATGTCAAATTTGCATCTTTGGAAAACAAAGCAGGCAGCTTTGTCGCACCTACCGACGAATCAGCTTCTCAAGCTTTAGCAACTGTGCCGATGCCGGAAAACCTGCGAGCATTTATCGAAGACCCCGAAGGCGCTCAATCCTATCCAATTGTCACCTACACTTGGATGCTCGTCCCCAAAACAGTTACTGACCCCAACAAAGCCAAAACCATCGAGGCAATGGTTGAATACGGCTTAACTGAAGGTCAAAAAGTTAGTTCCGAATTGGGCTACGTTCCTCTACCCCAAAGCGTTAAAGAAAAAGTAGCAGCGGCCGCTGACGGCATCAGCGCAGACTACAAGATTGAGGTTGCAAAATAGTAACTGTTGACTGTTGACTGTTGACTGTTGTCCGTTGTCAGAGGGAAAAAAGCCCTTCGGCATTGCGCGTGCGGGTAAAAATCAGGAAGAACGAAGAGAGATATTTCTGTGGGGCGGGTTTTACCAGAAATATTTGTTAAAAAGTCAGGGGATTAATAAATCCGCCCCTCTTCTATGTAACAATCGGTGCATCTGTGTAGGGGTGGGTTTGACCAGAAATACTTGTTGAAAAGTCAGGGAATTAATCAACCCGCCCCTCTTTGATTTTATTTATGGTCTTTCTTTCTGCTTCGTTCTAGCTTTTTCCGAAACAGGCTATTTTCGGCTACTATATATTTGGTTTTTTTTCTATGATTTCAGATAATAACAGCGCTCGATCGCAGACCCGATCTCGCTCTGGGGCAGAAAAGTCCTTAGATCAAGGCTTTATCTGGCTCACGCGGATTTTGGGCATAGGAGTTGGTGTAATTTTGCTGGTAATCGCGCTCACGGTTGCTTATCGGGCTTTACCGGCGATTCAACAGTACGGTTTGGGCTTTCTGTTTGGCAGTAGCTGGAATCCGGTTAAAGAAGAGTACGGTGCGCTGCCGATGATTTACGGGACGATCGTCAGTTCGGCGATCGCGCTCCTAATTGCAGTACCATTAGGAGTAGGGACTGCCATTTTCTTGAGCGAGGACTTTCTGCCGCTACCAGTGCGTACAGCTTTAGTTTTTTTAGTAGAACTTTTAGCCGCCATTCCCAGCGTAGTCTACGGTTTGTGGGGAATTGCTGTATTGATTCCCATGATTACCACTCTCGGCAAGTTTCTCAACGGCACTTTCGGATGGCTGCCGATTTTTAGCACCTCGCCAGTTGGGCCGGGAATGTTACCAGCCGGAGTAATTTTGGGAATCATGACTTTGCCCATTATTACAGCTATCTCCCGCGACTCTTTGGCAAGTCTCCCGCCCGAATTGCGGCAAGCATCTCTAGGTTTAGGAGCTACTCGCTGGACTACAATTTTTAGAGTGCTCGTACCGGCAGCTTTTTCCGGCATTGTCGGCGGAATTATGCTTGGGCTCGGTCGCGCCATGGGAGAAACAATGGCTGCAACTCTGTTAATTGGTAATTCCAATCAGTTAAGTCTTTCTGTGCTAGCTCCGGCAAATACTATTGCTTCTCTGATGGCAAATCAGTTTGCGGAAGCCTCCGGGTTGCAAGTAGCAGCTCTGATGTACACAGGGCTAATTCTGTTTATTATGACACTGATTGTTAATATTTTGGCAGAGTGGATTGTCTCTCAAGTAAGAGCGAAGTACAACTAGAAGTTTGCCGCCATTTCCTACATATTTTTAGTTTATGTCAAATAGCGTCTCCGATGAGAATTCTTTGGTATCGAAAACAGGCAGTTTAAAGAAGGTTAAAAACAGCCCGCAAGCGCTGTTTGGTCTGGGGATGACTGTACTGGCTGGAGCTAGTCTGGTCATCACTCTGCTGCCTTTGTTTGCAGTTCTTTCCTATGTCACCGTACAAGGTTTCAATCGCCTGAATTTAGACTTGTTTACCAAGCTGCCACCGCCGCCCGGACTATCGGGAGGCGGTATTGCTAATGCAATTCTCGGTACATTGATGACGGTGGGAATTGCTTCTTTAATTGCTGTTCCTTTTGGTGTATTGGCAGCAGTTTATTTGTCGGAGTTCAGCAGCGGCCAAGTAGCTCGCTGGGTACGCTTTGCTACTAATGTCCTCAGCGGCGTTCCTTCGATTATTGCCGGGGTATTTGCCTACGGTTTGTTCGTGGTAAATATGGGAGGTTTTTCGGCAATTGCAGGGGGTGCGGCGTTGGCTGTGCTGATGTTGCCCACGATTGTGCGGACTACTGACGAAGCTCTACAAATCGTCCCGCAAGATATTAGATGGGCGTCGGTTGGTGTGGGTGCTTCTAATTATCAGACGGTGTTGCAGGTGGTTTTGCCTGCGGCCATTCCAGCTATTTTAACGGGCGTGACGCTGGCAATTGCTCGCGCTGCTGGAGAAACTGCTCCTTTGATTTTTACGGCGCTGAATTCGCCTTTTTGGCCGGCAGGATTTGATAAGCCAACTCCGAGTCTTTCGGTTTTGGTGTACAACTTTGCAACGGTTCCTTTTAAGGCACAGAAAGAATTGGCTTGGGCGGCATCTTTGATTTTGGTGATAATGGTTTTGCTGACGAGTATTCTTTCTCGCTGGGCTACTCGCCAAAAAGTTTATTGAAGGAAGAAGATTCTTCGACTTGGCGAACGGGTAAAAAGAAGGAAGATTTTCCTTATCTCCAACTTTCCCACTCTCATCTTCTCCTTATTTTGTAAAATTCGATTGGATACTTACCTGTATGATGATGGATTTAGACAAGCAAACGGAAACAGTTTTACGGACAGAAAATATCAATATTTTTTACGGCGCTTTTCACGCGGTTAAAAATGTTTCAATGGAGATTCCTAAAAATCGCATTACTGCCTTGATTGGGCCGTCTGGCTGCGGTAAAAGTACAATTCTGCGATGTTTTAACCGGCTCAACGATTTAGTGAGCGGTTTTCGTTTAGAGGGTAGAATTGATTACCACGGTCAAAATCTTTACGATCCCGATATTGATGCTGTGGCGGTGCGCCGCAAGATTGGGATGGTGTTTCAAAAGCCGAATCCTTTCCCGAAGTCGATTTATGACAATATTGCTTACGGTGCGAGGGTAAACAATTATAAGGGAGATATGGATGAGCTGGTGGAAAAATCGCTCAGCCAAGCTTATTTGTGGGATGAGGTGAAGGATAAGTTGAAGCAAAGCGGTTTTTCTCTTTCGGGTGGCCAGCAGCAGCGTTTGTGTATTGCTAGGGCGATCGCGATTAATCCTGATGTAGTGTTAATGGATGAACCTTGCGCTTCTCTTGACCCGATTTCTACGATTAAGATTGAGGAGTTGATGCGGGAACTCAAGGAGAAGTATACGATTGTGATCGTTACTCACAATATGCAGCAGGCTTCTCGGGTTTCTGACCTGACTGCTTTTTTCAATGCTAAACTTTCTGACGATGGGAAGCGGTTTGGCTATCTTGTGGAGTGTGATAAGACTGAGGTAATTTTCCAAAGTCCGAAGGAAGAGTCTACTTTAGATTATGTGAGTGGCCGTTTTGGTTGAGTCCCCGACAGGTTGAAACCTGTCGCTACACAAACTATCGTCCCTCTTTAAGAGAGTAAAAACATTTAATTTGCTGAGTTTGGTAGCAACAAAAAAAACCGCGTAAAACTTTTCTGAATTGAGAATCCCGCTTTCTTGGAGAAAGCGGGATTCTGGATTTTATGATTAAAAGCTCGATCGTACTTTTTGCAGATATAAGCCGCTGATTTTTGTGAAGAAATGCTCGAAGAGTTCACATATTCTTCATCCAATGCTTGAACAGGTTTTCTTTAACCATGTTTTGCCGCATAACTTCGAGCAAGTATTCCTGAGCTTGGTCTTGGCTTAACCTTTTTACTTCTTCGCGCAGCACTTGAAGTTTGAACTGCTGTTCCATGCTGAGGCTGGTTGTAGGCATATCCATAAATCGCTCCTCCAGTTTGCTGAGATTGATGCGAAATTGATCGGAATGACGTTTCGCAGGATTTGTTGTGTCTCCTACATTGTAAACTATCATAACATTCACTTGACAATATGTCCAAAGTAGACATTTTGAGACTAATTTGTGTAGCAAAAGTACATCTAAGTGGGGGGAGCTCTATCATAAAAAGGCGTCAACACCGGGAAGCATAAGCCAAAGGAGCTAGTTCGTATGGATGCAATGGAGTTTTTTCAAAGCAGTGCTGGGGAGTGGCGTTCTCAGCGCAGCACTCACCACCTCGCTTTCCGCCAAGCGGAGATTGGGGATTCAAATATTCAGGTAACAGCCCTAGCTGCCGATGACGCTAGAGTCGCGGAGATTTGCAAGATGCACGAAGTCGATCCGAGCCGGGCTGCTGGGGGGGCTTTTGTGACATGGCACGGCTCGATGGCGTGGGATAAGGATGATGAGAATCATAAAGGGTCTACGGTGTTCGCGATCGTCCCCGATCCTGAAAATCCCCGGCAGGGCTTGATGTTGCGCGAACGAGGCTATGCGGAAATTGTGCCTGTGGCTGGCCGTTTTGAGATGGATGATGAGGATGGGCTGCTGCTGATTACGGAATACGAGACGATGAGTTCGATCGAGCGTTTCTGGTTTCCTAACCCGAACGTGCGGATGCGGACGAGTACCGTAAAGCGCTTTGGCGGTTTCAGCACATCGACTTTTTGTACCGAAATTCGGGTGCAACCAGACTCGGATGCAACATCAGAAGCAGCAGGAGCTCAAGTGCCCGCCAGCGAGTTTTATTCGGCTCTGGGCTGGTAATTTAGTCATTAGTCAGCAGTCAGTAGTCATTTGTCAGCAGTCAGGAGTGGGCTGAGTCTCGAAACGACGCCAAAGTAATGACTAATGACCAATGACCAATGACTAATGACCAATGACTAATGACTTCCCCAAAGTCAACAAATGTTACAGATTGTTGCAAAAATTCAGGAAAATCAGATTTAGATTGCGGGAATCCCCTAATCTGTATGTTGGTTAGTTGTATCCGTTATGCTGGCAGCTCACGGTGTCAACTATTTCTGAAATTTGAGATAACGGAGATTTTAACGTGGCGCTTCCTTTATTAAGCTACGCCCCCAACAGCCAAAACCAGCGCGTTGCTGGTTTTGAAGTGGGGAGCGACGAGCAGCCGAGAATTTTCACAACTGAAAATGTGCTCTCGTCTGGAGACATGGAAAATTTGATTTGGGCTGGATATCGCCAGATTTACAGCGAACACCAAATCCTCAAGAGCAACCGCCAAAAGTCTTTGGAGTCGCAACTCAAGTTCGGCCAAATTACTGTGCGGGACTTTATTCGCGGTTTGGCCACTTCTTCTCCTTTCTTGGAGCGGAATTATCAAACTAACAGCAATTACCGGTTTGTGGAAATGTGCGTGCAGCGCATTTTGGGCCGGGATGTGTACAGCGAGCGCGAAAAGATTGCTTGGTCGATCGTGGTAGCCAATAAGGGGCCTCAAGGCTTTATTGACGAGTTGGTCAATAGCGAAGAGTACCTGGATAAGTTCGGCTACGATACCGTACCTTACCAGCAGCGCCGAATTTTGCCTCAGCGAGTTGGAGGAGACACTCCTTTCAACTTGAAAACGCCCCGCTACAGCGAATACCACCGTTCGCAGCTTGGCTTCCCGCAAATCATCTGGCAGACTGGCGTGCGCCGTTTTGTTCCTCAAGAGCAGCAACCGAAGGCTGGCGATCCGTCGAACTATTTGGGTATGGCGCGCAATATGCCCATGCCTGCTACTCCGCCGCAGCGCGTGCCTCTAGCTAATATCAATATCGACACGATGGTTCCCCGTCGCCGGTAATTGATGCTGCCCTGATGCGATTATTTGTGTCGGGCCGACTGAATCGATCGGCTTTTAGGCTGAGAGAGTTTTGAGTCTTGAGTTTTGAGGTTTGAGTTTTTTGATAAACTTGGAATCCAAAACTCGGGACTCATAATTTTTTGTCATTAGGAAGAAGGAAGTTCGGCAACGGATTGTGTAACGGATGTAACGGATGTAACGGATGTCAGTCCGATGTCCGTCGGAAGAAGGAAGAAGGAAGAAGGAAGAGGGAAGAAGGAAGAGGGAAGAAGGAAGAAAAATAATTCGACCTTTTCTCATTGTTAACTCTAAGTGCATAGGTGCATTTATGCAGCCACAATATAACGAAGATGCTGGAAAACCATTGCGTCGCCATGCTAAACAGCTTCGTACCAAAGCCTTATACAGGTACGGTGCAGCAACAGGGTTGGTGTTGTTGCCACTGCTGGTATACGCGGTAGCACCTTTTAATCCTTTATTTTTGGTTGCGGCTCTTTTGATAGGGGTATTAATCGCCCTTCCGTTGATTGAGGACGGGAAAACGTTTTGGAAGTCGTCTCAGAGATTTGACCAAGGGGCCTGTGGTGAAGAAAAGATTCAGCAAGTTTTGGAGTCCCTAATCCAATCTGGATGGATAGCTGAGTACAACTTAAGATTGCCGGAAGTAGGCGATATCGATGTGTGGCTGCGATCGCCTAAAGGGGTCAATTTTATCCTTGATGTGAAGTCTCACTCAACCGTAGTTCTGTTGGATGGGGATGTGCTCAAGCGTCAATCTTACGACGGGAAATTGAGAGATTTTGAGAAAGATTTTCTGGCACAGATTGCCAAAGAAGTTACGGCTATAAAAAAAGCTAAGAAGTTAACCAAGGTCACTCCAGTAGTTGTATTTAGCGATGCCAAGGTGAGTTTTAGCAACAAAAAGAAGATTAGGGGTGCTTACGTCATGGAACTGGGCAATCTGGTGTCAGGGTTGCAAGAACTCGATCGCTCCTATAAAAGTAGATAAGATTGGGAGAAATGAGACAAACCGCTACCTTGATATGTTTGACATCAACAAATTTGCACAGACCAGTAACATCCCCGACTTGCACTAGCATCTAAGTGATACTTGTGCTATTAAAAAATTTTAAGGTAGAAACAATATCCTGGACGGAATGTTGAACAAAGCAATCAACGTAGATAAAATTCTCAACGCCTGATGGCGACTTGTCATAACAGCTTTGGCGGCTGCTATACCAATTATCAAATATTAGCGCGCAACCGCAATATTTTTAGCAGGGTGTTGAATTGATCTGGTAAAGGCGCGATCGCCTCTATTAATTCTCCTGTTACGGGATGCTGCAATGTCAGCCGCCAGGCGTGGAGGGCTTGTCCGGTTAAATTGACGCCGATAGAACGGTTGGAACTGTACATCGGGTCCCCGACAATGGGATGTTTTATTTCGGCTGTATGCACGCGAATTTGATGGGTGCGGCCGGTTTCTAATTGATAGTGCATTAAGCAATAGTTGCCGATTCTTTCTTTGATTGTCCAGTGAGTAACTGCGGGGCGGCCGCCTTTTTCTACTGGTACTACCGCCATTTTTTTGCGGTCTGTGGGATGCCGGCCGATGGGTAAGTCTATTGTGCCTGTTTCGGTGTTGGGAGCCCCGTAAACTATGCCTAAATATTCGCGGCGGGCTGTTTTGGCTTTCAGTTGGGCTTGCAGGTGTTGGTGGGCTATGTCGGTTTTGGCGATCGCGATCGCACCCGTTGTATCTTTGTCTAATCTGTGCACGATTCCCGGTCGCTGAACTCCGCCTATTTCTGCTAGGGGACAGTGGGCTAAGAGGGCGTTGACTAATGTACCGTCTTGGTGTCCGGCGGCTGGGTGGACGACTAATCCGGCTGGTTTGTTGATAATAATTAGGCTGTCATCTTCGTAGAGGATGTCGAGGGGAATTGATTCCGGCTGCAAGGAAGTGGGCTGGATTTCGGGTAAAGTGAGGTGGATGCGATCGCCAGTTTTTACTGATATTTTTTTCGAGGTGCAGGTTTCATCGTTGACTTTGACGTTACCTTGTGATATGAGGGTTTGGATTCGCGATCGGGATAAGTCCGGTATCTGGTTTGACAGCCAAATATCTAATCGCTGATTGACATTACTGCGATCGAATTCCTCTGTATTTTCTACTGTGTAAATCTGTGCCGCAGTGTCTGTTTCTATCATTTACTTTTTACTATTTTTTGCCAAGTGTGTAAAGCAAATATCTTAATCATAACATCTGTGAGTTCGTTCGCGATCGCACGGGCAGCGAGAAACCGGGTTTTTTCACAGCAATACTTCCTTTGGGCGCGCAGACTGGGTAAAAAACCCGGTTTCTTTGGTCGGAGTGGTTAAGTCGTTTGAGTATAATCGTCAATTCTATCGACAATTATCGCAGTGGCCGCAGCGCATTGATTTAGCTTCCTTGGCAAACCCAAAAGCTTGCAGCAAAAATTGCCACCTACACTCGCGATGTTTGAGATATTTAGCCATTTCTTCCGCTGCGGTAAAATTAAATTTTTCCGCTTTTTGCTGTTGAGATTTATTGATCGCATAATTAAAAGGATCTTGCCATGTTAATTGTCCGCTACTGTGCAAGATTGAAAGGGCGATCGCACTTTCGGGAAATTCACGGGAAACTGCTTCTATATCGCCTTTAACTGGCAGTTTTTTGGCTAATTGCTGAGCTTCTCGGTATTGCGATCGCAATTTATCTTGAAAAAATTCCTTTCTTTGTTTATCTTCGGGATAAAGAAAACCCGTAGGTTCGCTAATCAATGTCAGGGCGATCGCCGATTTGCCGTCGCGTCCGCCTCTACCAATTTCCTGAATGTATTCCGATAATAGCAAAGGTGCTTGATAATGAACAACCCACCGGACATCTGGCTTGTTAATTCCCATCCCGAATGCTGAGGTACAAGTCACGAATTTAATATCATTGTTCAGCCAAGCTGTTTCTATTTTTCGTCGTGATTCTGGACTCAAACCTGCATGATATGCTGCTGTTTGATAACCTGCTGCATCCAACAAATCCGCCAAATTTTCGCTATCTTTTCTGGTGCGGACATAGACTAAACCTGCTTGTTTTTGTCGCTCTTTGATAAAGTTTAATAATTGCTGCTTGCGTCCTCTCGGCGTCCAGACTGTTTGCACTTGCAGGTGGAGGTTAGAACGGTAGGGACTTAGCAGAAATGCTTCGGGCTTTTGCAGTTGCAAGACATTTTTGATTGTCTGCTGTGCTTCCGGGTTGGCGGTAGCGGTGAAAGCTGCGATCGCAATTTTACTGTTTGCTGGTTTAGCTTTCAACAAAGCCGACCGCACTGTTCCTAAACGGCGGTAAGCTGGTCGGAATGTATCGCCCCACTGCACTAAACAGTGAGCTTCATCTAATATTAAACCGTTGATTTGGATCTGTGGCTGACTGATAATTTCCCAAACAGGTTTGCTGAGTAATGTTTCAGGAGACAGGTACAGCAACCTTAATTTGTTTTGTTGCAGCGACTGCATAGTTTGTCGGCGCTGCGCTGTTGGCAATTGACTGTGGAGGAGGGAAGCAGGAAGATTGCGATCGCGCAATTCTTGTACTTGATTTTCCATCAGTGCGACTAACGGCGAAACTACCAACGTTAAGCCTGTTTGTAACAAAGCTGGCAGTTGAAAGCAGATTGATTTGCCGCCACCTGTCGGCATAATTATAATTGTATCTTTTCCGGCTAATAAACTACCGACGATTTCTCCTTGGGGCGGTCGAAAGTCGTCGTATCCCCAGATTTTTTGGAAGGCGGTGCGGGCTTGATTTAATGATACTGGTTCTGGTTGGTATTTCATTTAATTTATCCCCAAATCAGACGTAATGTGAGCAGTGCGTGCCCGACATAATTAAATTTTGTGTAAGTCCTGATGTACCAATAAACCGGGTGGCTGGTTTCATAGTATGCAAGTATCGAGCTGGATAAGTGTTAATTTAATAACAGTTAATAATTTTACTTTTTGAATTATGAACGCAAGCACGTTAAGCGAAGTTTTCAGCTATCGCCAAAAGACTTGTGATCTTTTCGATACCGCAGGTCTAGCAGAAGCAGTGCATGAAGATGGTTTTGCGCTGATTCCTGGTGTACTCACTCCGTCGGAAGTGGCGCAAACCAAGGAAGCACTCGATCGCCTGCAACCCTTCGGACTCGATGGTAGCAGTTGGAGTGAATTGAACCAGCATTTTAAGTGCGTTTTTAATCGCGATCGGCTGTGGCTTTCCTATGTCGATCGACCGGGTATAATTGAGTTAGCAGAAGCATTAATGGGCAGCGATTGCCACATTATCGGCATGACTGCGTGGAAAAGCGGGCCCGGTTATGATGGTTGGCGCGTCCACGTCGATCAGGTGTTTGTACCCGTGCCCGAAAGCGTGTTTGCCGTTAGCGCAGCCCTCGGAGAGGATCGCACTTTTCAACTGCCAGTATGGATTTGTACAGCCCATTTCTATCTCAGCGACATTGCAGAAGACCTCTGTCCTACCTACATTATTCCCGGCAGTCACAAATCTGGTCGCAAACCAGATCGCGGGGAAGAAACTTGGAACGGACATTCCCCAGAACCAGTTTTGTGCAAAGCAGGAGATGTGCTGTTTTTCCGCAGTGAAATTTGGCACTCCGGCGGCAAAAATACGACAACAGATGGAACTCGCTACTTACTGCAAGTGCATTATTCCCATCGCAACATCGCGCAGAAATTTTCGCCTTGGCCGTGGCAGTTTAACCCCGAAATTATCGCTACAGCTACAGAACGGCAACTGCGGCTTTTAGGCAAACATCCTGAGTCAGATTACGGTTAAGATAAATTATGAATTTTGTTTGAGGCGCGATCGATAAATAAACGGGAAATGTCATATTTATTTAAGAGTTGGAGTTTTGGATTTGAGATTACGATCAATTCTAGAGGCTGGTAAATCTCCGAATATCTTGAGCAATCCAAAATCCAAAATCCAAAATCTCAAATCGCCTAAGATTGACCGTCCCGGCGGCCGAGCTCGTACACGCCGCCACCAATACAGGCGATCGTACCCATAGATACCGCCCAACCAGTGCCCAGAGACAATTCAACGCCCCAATTGCACAATCCGCCCACAATCAAAAAGGGCAAAATGCTCAATAGGGAAGCGTAAAACGCATTTTGAGCTTCTCTGGCTTGGCGGGTTCTTTCAAACTCGGCTTCCGAGGTGTAGAGGGATCTCTCGGCAAAATTCATCCAGCGGTTGAGTTGCAGGATTACCCATTCTGTCACGGGCGACAGGCCCCAGTACAGGGCCAAAGACCACAAGGACGCACCTGCGATCGCAGTTGCATCTATGGCAAAACTAAAGGGAAAAATTTCAGTAAGCATTGCTTGATGTCTGTTATGAATTTGAAATTTTGGATGACATCCAAAATCCCCGAACTTAACTATAGTGTCAAGCAAAAGCTCGATCGAATTCAACCGCAGCACGAATTCCTCGGCCAATTTTTTTTTATCACCCCTGGGCATTTACCCGGAAGCCTTGACACGGGTTTTGGATGGAGTAAGATACACGTTGTTGATAAACTGATTCGCGATCGCGGGTAGAGCTCAAAGCCAATCTTGCAGCGAATTGGCATAATTTACATCTTGCACCCTTCTGAGAAACGGGCAAGATGCCCGTTCCACAAAGAATGATTTTTTTGTGGGGGGGGCCGGAAAGCCCGCCCCTGAAAGCTTTATTGACAAGGGTGCAAGATGTGAGCCTAAAAGACAACGCAAACTCGCACACACATTTAACTTTGAGCCGTGAAAAAAATCCTGCAAGACTCTAGAGGCCCGCTGACGGCAAAACGCTTTTTTCGTCTCAGACATATGCTGCTGCTGGCACTTTCGATCGGCATTGTGTTGATCAGCCCTTATTTGCAGCAGCAGGTGGTCAAAGCTCAGTCAGGCTTACCAAGCAGAGTAGCGACGGGTAATTTGTGGCAAGAAGCTTCTTTTCCAGTCGAAAACTTTGAAACATACACTTCCGCCTTCGGCCCCCGTGGCGGGGATTTTCATTACGGTTTGGACTTGGCCGCCCCGGAAGGCAGCTATATCCGCAATTGGTGGGGCGGGCAAATTGTGGAAGTTTGGGAAGATGGCCGGTGCGGCACTGGTATGGTGGTGCGATCGGGAAATTGGGAACACATCTACTGTCACCTCAGAGGCCGAGTGCTAACGGCTAACGGCGGGCGTTATTATACCGATCGCGAAGGTACCGTGCAAATTTGGCAAGGTCAAACAGTGCCTGCGGGTGCGAGAATTGCCAGAGTTGGGATGACGGGCCGCACGAGTGGGCCTCACTTGCACTGGGGATTGAAGTACGGCGGCCGCTGGGTAGACCCGGCTTTGGTACTCCGGGAAATGTACGCGCAACAATCTTAATTAGTCATTAGTCATTAGTCATTAGTTAGTAGCCATTTTTCTTGGTTTGTAGTAAGGACTAAAGTCCTGATTTTTTCGAGAATGAGGAATAAAGTCCTCACTACAAACTTGAATAACTAATGACTAATGACTCTTTACGTTGGTGCCAACTCTTTTTTGGTCAACTCGGTGTACCGCTCAACAATTTGGCGGAATTCATCGCCGTCGATCGTTTCTTCATCCAACAGCGCTTCGACAAGTTTGTCTACCAAAGCGCGGTTTTCGCGGATAATTCGGCGAGCTTCTTCGTAGCACTCAAAGGCAATTTCCCGGACTTGCCGATCGATCTTAATTGCCATGTCTTCGGAATACTCGGATCGCGAATTCCAGTTTTGGCCCAAAAACACCTCATTGTTCGGACTTTCCAAAGCCACAGGCCCCAAATCCGACATTCCATAAAGCGTTACCATCTCCCTCGCGAGACTGCTAACTTTTTTGAGATCGCTACCGGCACCGGTGTCGATTTCAGCATCGCCATAAATTTCTGCTTCCGCCGCCCGTCCCCCCAAAGCTACTTTAATTCGGTTTAACAGCAAAGCCCGACTCCTCAAACCTTCGCTGTCGAGCATTTCGTCGTCAAGCACAAAGCTAGTAAAGCCTTCGACCCCGCCGGAACGCGGAATAATCGTTACTTTTTCAACTGGATCGGCATTTTTGAGCATGGTCGCGACTAGCGCGTGTCCGACTTCGTGGTATGCTGTCATCCACTTTTTCTTGCTGTCGAGCAGCGGGTTGAGGGTAAGCCCGATCGTGATCCGGTCGATCGCGTCGTGAACTTCTAAGTTAGTAATCGTGTCTTTGCGACGCCTCGCAGTGAGAATAGCTGCTTCGTTGAGCAAGTTTGCCAAGTCGGCGCCGGAAAAGCCGGGAGTGCGGCGGGCGATCGTGTCTAGGGCAACTTCTGGGTCGAGTTTTTTGTTGCGCGCGTGAACTTGCAAAATCCCCAAACGCCCTTTGTAACTGGGTAAATCTACCGTTACTTGGCGATCGAACCTGCCGGGCCGCAGCAGGGCGGTATCGAGTACGTCGGGCCGGTTAGTAGCTGCAATCACAATCACGCCACTGTTACCCTCAAAGCCGTCCATTTCTGTCAGCAACTGGTTGAGAGTTTGTTCGCGTTCGTCGTTGCCGCCGCCGATACCAGCGCCGCGCTGCCTTCCTACGGCGTCTATTTCGTCGATGAAGACGATGCAGGGGGCATTTTCTTTAGCTTTGCGGAACAAGTCGCGGACGCGGGAGGCGCCAACTCCGACAAACATTTCGACAAATTCGGAACCCGAGATACTGAAGAAGGGGACGGCTGCTTCGCCTGCGATGGCTTTTGCCAGCATGGTTTTACCGGTTCCGGGAGGCCCGATTAACAGAACTCCTCTGGGAATTTTGGCGCCGATGGCGTTGAAGCGTTCGGGTTTTTTGAGGAAGGTTACGACTTCTTGCAGTTCTTCTTTAGCTTCTTCGATGCCTGCTACGTCGTCGAACATCACGCCGGTTTTGGCTTCCATTTGGAAACGGGCTCGGGATTTGCCGAAGTTCATGGCATTTCCTTGAGATTGGGTCGATCGGCGCAGGATTGCCATCAACACTGCCAACACTGCAAAAATCACTAGCAAGTTTACTACTAAACTGACTGCGGCGGCGTTGTCGGCTGTTTGTTTGACTTCAAAGTCAATCTTTTTGGCGCGGATTTGCGAGTACAGTTCTCGGTTGTTGTAGTCGAACAGACTAACTGATTGGGTTTGATCGCTTTTTTGATTTTTTAGCCTAACCTTGGCAGTTTTTTGAGTTTCGTCTACTTCGACTCTACTGACTTGCCCTTTTTCTATGTTGTCGATCAGTTGGCTGTAACTCATGGTGTTTGGCGCGCTCTCGGCAAACACCGGGGTCGAGAGCAATATTCCTTGAGAAATCACCATACTGCCCAGGATACGCCAAAGATTCCGTCCTGGAATTGATTTTTTAGGATTCTGGCTCGATTTGTCTTTGTTTACAGCTAGATGCCCCAGCCATGCGTGTTTCCAAGAATTTTTCATATTGCTTTGCCCAAGGTTGAAGACTGCCAAGATTGACCGCTTGTGGTTTGCTACGTTCATTTATTTTAACAAGATGGCGGGTGTTGGATGGGTTTATCTCTGGCGGGCATCTTAAGAAACCCCTCAAAATAGTGGCTTGTGAACGCTCCGAGTCTGTTTTCCCTTACCGGGCTTATGAGCACTCACCCCTCCTACCCATAACCTTCTATTCTTCCTTCTATTTTCTACATCGGAAACTTTACTTGACAGTTGCCGATCGAACTTGCTATGTTAATCATACTCGTAATGAGTACGTTTTAGAGAAGCAGTTATTGTTTTTAAGCTTTATGGTAAAAATTGTCGGCATTGGTGGAAGTTTGCGGGCTGGCTCCTACAGCCAGTTAGCGTTGAAGGTGGCAGCAGAACGGGCGCAAGCCCTGGGCGCGGAAGTTGAAATATTCGATTTGCGATCGCTCAATCTGCCATTCTGCAATGGTGAGAATGATTATATCGATTATCCGGATGTGGAAAAGCTGCAGAATGCGGTTAAGCAAGCCGACGGCTTGATTTTGGCAACGCCGGAGTATCACGGCAGCATCAGCGGTGCTCTCAAGAATGCCCTGGATTTGATGAGTTTTGAGCATTTGGACGGGAAGGTTGCGGGTTCGATCAGCGTTTTGGGAGGGCAAGTTAACAGCAACGCACTCAACGATTTGCGCGTGATTTTGAGATGGGTACACGCTTGGGTAATTCCCGAACAAATTGCGATCGGACAAGCTTGGAAAGCTTTTAGTCCGGATGGTAAATTGTTGGATGAAAAACTGTCTGAAAGGTTCGACGAATTTGCTCGGAGTTTGGTAGAAAATACGCGGAAGTTGCGAGGAATTTCGTAATTTTATCTCATGACAAATGCAGTCCGGGATGCAACTGGCCTATTCTTCGGATGCGTCAGTTGCAATAATTGCTCGATTTGAAGAGGTTTTGTCTCTAGTAGAGTACCCGACAAGCTGTAATGTTAACTGTTAACAGCCAACAGTCAACTGAATTAAAATGGCATATCGATCATGTCTCCGAAAGGATGGGGTACGTCGATCGGCATTCTTCCGGGTTTTGACTCATATTTGTCTATCCACTTTTTGGCCAATTCCAAAGCTTCCTCCTCAGTCTTGGCATTTTGGACGGCGACGTGGCGGTTGCCGCGGCTATCCCAAACCTCGACGTAGAAAACTTTCTGGGATTGAATAATCCAACCTTTATAAGTGTCTGCTGGTTCCATAGCTAGAATCCTAAAATAATCGGGCGGGGAGTTCCACTGGCGAGCTAATTGTAAATATTGCCCTGCATAAAATGAATTTTACGGGGGTTTCTATAGTATTTTTGGAAAAAAGTCAGTTTTACGGTTAACCTCATGACCCGACTCCTGAAGCAATTATTTAACTGGAGAAAATATCTCCAACCTTTGGCGGCGACGATCGCCATCGCCCTAATCGCATCCCAGATGGCGGTATTGCCGGCATTGGCGACTGGCGTTTACGAAATGCCCGTGTTGTCGGCGGGCGATCGAACTTGGGTGTTCGACAAAGGCGACGTGCTCAGCCGCAGCAGCGAAAGCAATATCAGCAGCGTGCTCGACAACCTGGAAAACAAAACAGGGAAACAAGTGCGATTTGTCACCATCCACCGCTTAGACTACGGCGAAACGACTGCCACTTTCACCGACCAACTGTTTGAACAGTGGTTTCCCGCAAAAGAAGACCAGACTAATCAAATTTTACTCGTTCTCGACACTGTTACCAACAGCGCGGCAATTCGGACGGGGGAAGGGGTGAAATCCCTGCTAACCGATGAAATTGCCCAGAGTGTGGCTGGGGAAACTGTGCAAGTGCCGCTGCGGGAAGCGAATAAATACAACGAGGCATTTGCGGCTGCAAGTACGCGCATTGCAACTGTCTTGTCGGGCGAACCCGATCCGGGTCCTCCTGAAGTTGTTGACAACATTCAAGTTGAAGGCACGTTTAAAAAAGCTGAAGAAACAGACCAAGGCAATGCCACAGTTGTTGTGGTTGTGCTGTTGGTGTTGGCGACAGTGATTCCGATGGTGACTTATTTCTGGTATCAAGGTTTTTCGTGATCGGGTGCTGACAAATTCGATCGGTGGCCGTTTTGTCAAAAAATTAAGGCAGGGCTGCACTAATCTTGAACGTATTCTCGATCGCTCAACAATGCAATTTCTGCCCGTACAAATTCCCGTCCCAGATAAGCCGCGTGATCTAACATTGTCACCGGACAGGGGCGGGTTTCTTCTAGGATTTTGACGCAAAGTTCTTTGGCGGTTCTGCCGGTAAAAAGTGTGGCCTCAGTGCGTTCTACTTTGCCACGGGCGGGGATGGGTTTGCCAGTTTCCGGATCGACGGCGAGGCCTCGATCGTCGATGATGTTGGTGAAATGTTTGGCACAAATTAAGCTGGTTTCGCGATCAAGATAGATGATGAAGTAGCCGCCTGGATCGAGGTCGATGTGGCGTTTGGATAGCTTGTCATCAATTGCGGTGAGATTTTCCAAGGTTTGACTCATGGTTGGTGAAAGGAACTAAACAAGAGCTATATTTTTTTTGCTATTTCTAGTTTAGTCGGCTGTGGGACAAGTTTGGCAGTTGGTTGGTTGAATGCGGGGGAAAATTTCGGGCGATCGACAATTCCTGCAATTTGCCGATCGCTCCTATGCTACAGTCGATCGGGCTGGACAGATAAATTGATGAGTGAACTTAAGACGCGATCGCTTGTAGATACCCGACTTCTTGAAAGAGTCGGGACTCTGGATATTGTATTTTTTTAGTCGTTGCTCACTTATATATGATGCAAAATCGGTTATTATTGTATATAGAATTTGTTGGTATTAAAGCTAAGCCAAAATGAAATTTATAGATTTGTTTTCAGGAATAGGAGGTTTCAGACAAGGCTTTGAAAAAATAGGCTTTAAATGCGTTTTTTCCTGCGAAATTAACAGCAAATGCCGACAAGTTTACACGGAAAATTTCGGTGATGTTCCTTTTGGAGATATCAGTAAAATTAATCCCGTCGAGTTAGAAGACTTTGATATTTTAGTCGCTGGGTTTCCGTGCCAACCTTTTAGCATCTGTGGGAAAAAGCTGGGTTTTGAAGATACTAGAGGCACGCTATTTTTCGAGATTTGTAAAATCATCAAAATAAAGCAACCTCAAGTAGTTGTCCTCGAAAATGTCAAGCACTTAATCCATCATGACAAGGGAAATACATTAAAAGTAATTATTGCCAGTCTTAGAGAGTTGGGGTACAGAGTGAATTACAAAATGCTGAATGCTAAAGACTTTGGAATTCCTCAACATCGTGAAAGAATATTCATTATGGCAACTAAAGATAAAGAATTCAATTTTTCTCGACTTAAAAGCAAGTTTACTCCGCAATTGAGGGAATTTCTAGATGAGACAGGGAATTTTGAAATATTGGACAAATCCGAGTATACTTTAATTGAGTTTCCGAGAAAGCAAGATTCGGGACTTTTGTTTGTAGGTTACAGAAATAAAGGTACTTGGAAAACTGGCGTGAGGCCAAATACAGAACATTTATCGAGAGTTCACAGACAGCCTAATCGCATTTATTCGGTAGATGGAGTGCATCCCACCATTCCTTCGCAAGAAACATCTGGCAGGTTTTTTATCTACATTCCTGAGCAAGATATGGTAAGAAAGTTGACGCTGAAGGAATGTTACCGCCTTATGGGTTTTCCTGAAGATTTTAAGAGTTATCCAAGTGCGGGGGAAAGTTACAAGCAAATTGGGAATTCGGTTTGTATTCCGGTGGTGGAGGCGATCGCACAAGAAATAGTAAGTCAAAATTTATTGTATGATGAAATGAAGGGATTGCCAAGAGAAATAAATGAATATTTACAGGTTGCTCTTTTCTAACAGCACTTACGCAAGTGTGCTACTCCCATCGACTTGTAAGGTTCGTCAGACGGATGTAGAGAGCGACGATAGAGGATTTTGTTTCTGACGCACCCTACTAATACAGGACTAAGATTAAATTCCTTAATTCGATCGCCAGTTTCATTTTAACACAGCCTCATGCTGTGAAATTTGCAGTCAAAACTCCGATCGTTGACTGTCGATCGATATTTGCAAGGACACGGCAGTGCCGTATCCCTACCGAAAACTCTAATTAATGAAATTTTTAAGCTTGTAGTTGGGATTCAGAGTCTGCCGGCGCTGAAGCGCAACTACAAACCTCGATTAGGCGGGAACTTGGATTTTTTCGGTGCCGGCAAGTTCAAAGGCTGCGTGAATTGCTTTCAAAGCAGTTACTCCTTGTCCTTCATCCACAACGCAGCTAATTTTAATCTCGGAAGTGGCAATCATTTGAATGTTGATTTGCTGGCGGGAAAGCGCTTCAAACATCTTTGCCGCTACTCCCGGATGCGCTACCATCCCGGAACCGACAACGCTAACTTTGGCTATTTGTGTATCGACTGCTACTTCGCCCCATCCAAATTCGGGCGCGGCTTTTTCGAGGGCTTTTTTAGCAGCTTCGGCGTCAATTTGTGCTACGGTAAATGCAATGTCGCGAGTTAATATGCCGTCAATATTGTGACAGCGCTGCGATTGAATGATTGTATCTACGCTGATATTTTCCTCGGCTAAAAGTCCGAACAGTTTTGCTGCTACTCCGGGGCGATCGGGCAATTGGCGAATTGCTAGACGCGCTTGATTGAGATCCAACGCAACGGCGCGGACTGCAGGCGGTTTGTGAGAGGATGAACGCAGCCCAATAGGGGAGTTGGCAACATCAAATGTTTTGCAGAGTTCGGCAACGGCCCGATCGCAATCTTCGGCATCGATCGCACAACTAACTTTAACCTCGGATGTAGAAATCATTTGAATGTTAATTCCCGCATCCGCTAAAGTCTTAAACATCTGCGCCGCTACCCTCGGACGACCGATCATTCCCGCACCCGCAATGCTAACTTTAGCTATTGGCCGCTCTTCTGCTTTCACTTCCGGTTCTCCCAATTCGGGGCGAGAATTCTTGCCGAGGGCGGGGATAATAGCATCTGCAACGGCGGCGGCTTGTTGCAGAGATTTTCGCGTCACTGTGAAGGCAATATCGTTAGTATTTCCTTCATGAATTGACTGAATAATTAAGTCTACATCGAGGTTTTGCTGCGCGATCGCACCAAACAACCGCGCTGCTACGCCAGGGCGATCGGGCAAACGCAGCAGCGACACCCCCGCCTGATCTAAGTCAAATTCCACCGCATCCACCGCTTTTGCGAGCTCCAAGCCCTCCAAAGGTCGAGGTTGCGGGGGTGGGGACACTACCCGCGTACCGGGGGCGTCACTCCAGCTAGAAAGCACTACCAGCGGCACGCCGTAATTCTTGGCAATTTCTACAGCGCGCGGGTGGAGGACTTTTGCGCCCAAACTCGCCAATTCCAGCATTTCGTCGCAGGTGATTTCGTCCATCAATTGGGCGTCGGCAACCAAGCGCGGATCTGTAGTCAGAATTCCGGGCACGTCAGTATAAATTTCGCATCTGTCGGCCCGCAGCGCTGCAGCGAGGGCAACTGCTGTCGTGTCGGAACCGCCGCGGCCCAAGGTGGTAATTTCCAATTCTCCGGCATCGGCGATACCTTGGAAACCCGCAACCACAACGACTTTACCGCTTTTTAACTGGCTTTCAAGCCGATTTGGGTCAATTCGCAAAATCCGGGCGCGGGTGTGGGCGGCTTCGGTGACAATGCCGACTTGGGCGCCGGTGAGGGAAATTGCGGGCTGTCCCATTTCCTGCAATGCCATGCTCAAAAGTGCGATCGAGACTTGTTCCCCAGTGGAAAGCAACATATCCATTTCCCGCTTGTTGGGATTTGCGGAAATTTCCTTGGCGAGTTTAACTAAACCGTCGGTGGTTTTGCCCATCGCTGAAAGTACGACAACGAGAGAGTTGCCGAGCTGTGCTGTTTTTACAACTCGTCTGGCTACCTCCAAAATGCGATCGACTGTACCAACCGAGGTTCCGCCATATTTCTGAACAATTAGTGCCATAGGACTTACACAAAAAGTGATGCAATACTTAAGTTAATATACGCAAATTTTTGATAATAACCGATGAATGTTTATATCGTTTCTGAGGAGGCTGCTAGGCGATCGGGTTTTTACAGCACATGATATTCCTAGGGACACGGCATTGCCCTGTCCCTACCGGAATCTGCGACTTATGCGAATTTAGATTGTTGATTGAAGAATTGAAGAATTGCGAATGACTTATGAAGAACCCAACCCCGATAATCATCAGTCATCCCCAATCTAAAATCTAAAATCGAATTACCGTCCTTCTAACTGTCGCAAACGCGCTTCTAAAGCTTGAATTCGCAACTCAGCTTCTATGCGCCTTTCTCGTTCTCGTTCTGCCACTAATTCGGCTTGTTCCGCCCGTTCCTCGGCCGTTGGCAGCAAATTCCCCTCAGCATCCCACCAGCGCAGCCAAGGCAGTTCTACGCCCTGATAAACCCCTTGCCAAATGCCTAATTCCACTCCTATTTGTGCGATCGCGTAATGTCCGCGCTCATTTGGTGCAACTAACTCGAACCGATCTTCTACCAAATGATACACTTCAACTTGTGCCTTTTTGACTTCATAAATGCCGTAAAAAGCAGGTCGAATTATCCGCTCGTAAATCCAGAATTTGCCCTGGCGAGGAGTCCTATCTCTTTCTTCACTGCCATCACCAGAAACAAATTCAAGTACAATCCGAGGCGGCATTAATTCCTGCCACATGACATAGGAGCGGCGAAGATTGCCGTCAAGAGTTGGCGGCACGTCGGGCACGTAAAACCAATCAGGTGCTTCGGCTCCTCTTTCTGGCGGTTCCGGGGGCCGGGGCACTCGCCAGTAAATACCGGAATCTTGACCGATGCAGTATTGTCCGTCGGGATGAATTTGGTCTAAAATGGGTCGAATTGATGTTGTTAACAGGATGCTTTGAGGATGTTCTTGGAAGTTTTTTACAAAAGTACCGTCGGAGTCTGGTAATTGAGTGTGGTCAGGGAAATCTGTTGCTATAATTTCTGGTTTTTCGGTGACACTCATGTTGACCTCTTGAACGTTTAAAAATTATATTTATAATTATTGGTTTATAGATTAATAATGATATTATATCATTGGAAACCTTCGGTTGCTCTATAGAAAATTTTCAGAAATATGAGTAAGTACAAGTTAATTATTTTTGACTTCGACGGCACTTTGGCAATTACTCACAAAGCTATTGTATTGTGCTTTACCAAAACTTTTGAAAGTTTCAATGTTACCCCGCCTGCGGCTGATATTATTATAGGTACGATCGGCATCAATTTACCAAATACTTTTAAAATCCTCCATCCGGCGATCGCGGAAAGCGCAATTCCCGAATGGGTTGAAACTTACCGCTCTTATTATCGGACGGAAGGTGAAAAGCAGGTAGATTTATTTAGCGGGACAAAGCAAGTCTTGCAGTTGGCGCGTAAGTCGGGATTGAGCCTGGGAGTTTTTAGCAACAAACACGTTAGTTTTGTTAATTCGTTACTGCAAAAATTGAAAATTCACAGTTTTTTTGATTTAATTTTAGGTGACAACGGAGAAATAATTATGAAACCCAGCCCAGCGGTTTTTAACTCGATTATTAAACCGCTGTTCCCGGAGTTGGATAACAGTCAAATTTTAATGGTTGGCGATACGGCGATTGATTTGCTATTTGCTAAAAATGCTGGGATAGATGTTTGTTGGGCGGCTTACGGATATGGCGATCGCGATCAGTGTCTCGCCCTAGAACCGAATTTCGCTATCGACGATATTTCAGAACTTGCTGTGTTCGTTCAACATTAATTTTTACTGGTTTTTTATTAGTCTCTTTTGAATCGTTTAAATCCTAGGTTTTTTATTAAAAATATTTCAATAGAGACTCATGGTATCTGATTTTGGTTCAATAAAAAAAATAAGTGCGCGAATTTGTAAGCTACCTAAACCCTGCCAAGTAAACCATACTAAAGATAGAGTGATCCCAAGAACAGCTATTATAAATTAACAAGTAGGATTCCTTTGAAGGTAGAAGGCACAAGGCAGAAGCAAAGAGAAAAAAACGAGGGAAGCCAGATTTTTTTTAGGTAGAATTTACCGCCCAAATTCTGCATAATAGCCTTCTAACTTCTGCCTGTGGAAAACAGGCAATTCTGTTAAAGTCTAGGGTGTGCTGCCAGTCGGGATCTACAATAAACTCAATTTATAGAAACTCATGCAGATAGATATAAGCATTCCTTCTGAAACGCTATCGCCGACTCGTACTGGCGGCACACCGAATTTAATAGAAGAAGTATTTCGCCTGTACGATCGCGCCCTGGCAGCTACCAGCAACGGCATCGCGATCGCGGACGCGACCCAGCCGGACAGGCCTATAGTCTACTGCAACGGGGCTTTCGAGCGGATTACAGGGTACAATCGCAGCGAAATAATCGGGCAGAACTGCCGCTTCCTGCAAGGCCCGGATACCGATGGCGCTGCCGTCGATCAAATCCGCGTGGCCCTGAAAGAACAGCATGACTGCAAAGTAGTTCTGAAAAACTACCGCAAAGACGGCACCGCCTTCTGGAACGAACTCACCATCTCCCCGGTGCGCGACAGCAGCGGGCTCGTTACCCACTTCATCGGCGTCCAATCTGATATCACCGATCGTAAACAAGCAGAAGAAGCCCTCAAACAAGCCGAGGCCAAATACCGCAGCATCTTTGAAAACGCCACCGAAGGCATATTTCAAACCGCCCCAGACGGGCGCTACCTCAGCGCCAACCAGGCACTCGCCCGAATGTACGGCTACGATTCCCCCTCAGAACTGATCGCAAAATGTTCGGCAAAAAACCTTTACGCCGATCGCACCCGCCGCGCTTCCTTCATGGCAGAAATCAGCAAAAACGGCTCCCTGAAAGAGTTTGAGTCCTGCGTCCGCCGCAAAGACGGCAGCACTACCTGGATCTCGGAAAACGTGCGCGAAGTCCGCGACGAAGATGGCGAGCTCCTTTACTACGAAGGAACCGTCGCCGAAATAGCCGATCGCAAACAAGCTGAAGCAGCCCTGCGAAATCAAGAATACTGGTTAAAAACCGCGATTAACGCCGTGCCCGACGCGATCAACCTCACAGACAGCGAGGGGCGCTGGCTGATTGCCAACGACTGCGCCCTCCAACTTTTGGGCTGGGAAACCTCAGACTACCAGGGCAAAACTACTGCCGAACTCGCTGCCGCCGCCGATCCGAGAGTCAGAGAAATCCTGCTAACTTGGCAGGAAACCGACGAAACCACCTGGCAAGCAGGCACTCTTACCTCCAGCCGCGAAATTGTTTCCTTGCCCACAGGCGGCAGCAATTTGTTTGAAGTGCGGAAAGTGCCGCTGTTCAACCCCGACGGTTCGCGCAAAGGTTTGGCAGTGGCGGGGCGGGACATCACGCAGGAAGTGGCAGCGGATGCAGCTTTGCGCGACAGCGAACAGCGGTTTCGGGCAATTTTTGAACGCGCTGCGATCGGCATGGTAGTCGCTACCCTCGAAGGTGTTGCGATCGCCACTAATCCGGCATTTCAAGCTATGCTGGGGAGCTCGGAAGCTCAACTGCGGGGTGTCTGCCTCGATGACTGCGCGCACCCGGAAGACGCAGAAGTTTCGCGCCAGTTGCGCCAAGAGTTGGCCGCGGGCTCCCGCGAAGCTTATCAAATCGAGAAGCGCTACCTCCGCCAAGACGGCAGCATCAGGTGGGGACGCCTCAGCGCCTCTGTCATCGACAGCAGTCAGGGAACGCCACAGTTTATTTTGCAAATGGTAGAGGATATTACCGATCGCAAACAAGCCGAGTCAGCTTTGTTTCAAAATGAGGCTAAGTGGCGATCGCTAATTCTCAACAGTTCCGACATCATTACTATTCTCGACGCCCGCGGTCGCATTGTTTACGAAAGCCCTTCTGTAGAAAGAGTTTTAGGCTACGAACCAGATGAACTCGCCGGTCAAATTGCTCTCGATTTTATCCACCCTGACGACCTGCCCTCGGTGATTTCCGACGGCGAAAAACTGATGGCAAATCCAGGCGATCCGATCGCCGTAGAAGGCCGGTTCCGGCGCGCTGACGGTTCTTGGTGTTTTCTCGAAGGTGTCGGCATTAACTTGCTAGCAGACCCCGCTGTGAAAGGAATTGTGATCAACTCCCGCGACATGACGGCGCGCAGGCAAGCAGAGTACCGCCTCAGCAAAATCAACGAGTGCTTTTTGGGATTCACCACCGACGCCGCTGAGAACATCCAGCGGCTGACATCCTTAGCCGGCGAGCTTTTAGGGGGAAGCTGCGCCATCTACAGCCGTTTAGGTGGCGGACTGCTGGAAGCGCTCGCGACTTGGCAAGCGCCGCCGGACTACCCGCTGGTCGATCGCGCCGAGGGCCGCATCTGCACCGACGTATGCAGCAAAGGAAGCGATCGGGCTGTTGCCATTCCTGACTTGCAGAACACGATCTACGCCCAAACCGATCCCGCTGTCATCCGCTACCAACTGCAAAGCTATCTGGGGCAAGCAGTGCGGCTGGGCGACGATTACGTGGGTGCGGTGTGCGTTGTCTACACCGAGTCGATCGCGCCCACAGAAGCCGACTGCAAGCTGATCGGAATTATTGCCGGGGCGATCGGAGTTGAGGAAGAACGGGCCGCCGCCGCCGATCGCGATCGACAAAAATCCCAAGAACTGGAAACAGCTTTGAGTGACTTGCAGCAAACTCAAATGCAGTTAGTACAAACCGAAAAAATGTCTTCCCTCGGACAGGTGCTAGCAGGAATTGCCCACGAAATTAACAACCCAGTGGGCTTTGTCGCAGGCAACCTCTGCCACGTCCGAGGCTACGTTCTAGACTTATTAGAAATCGTGCAAGTGTATCGAGAAGAGTACCCGAATCCCCCAGCCACACTTCAGCAACAAGCCGATGATATAGACTTAGAATTTCTAGCAGAAGACCTGCCCAAGTTGCTCAATTCGATGCAGACCGGGTGCGAGCGCATTGTAGAAATCATTCAAACTCTTCGCAATTTCTCGCGGGCAGACGAAGCTAAAATCAAGACTGCCGACATTCACGAAGGTTTAGAAAGTACCTTGTTAATGTTGAACACCCGACTGAAAGCCAAAGCCAACTGGCAGGGCATTAAAGTGATCAAAGAATACGGAGAACTGCCGCAAATAAACTGTCATCCCGGACTGTTAAATCAGGTATTTATGAATGTATTGGCAAATGCGATCGACGCCTTAGAAGAAAGCAGCAACCAAGCCAAAGACACCGGAAATTCTATCTTTCCTACTATTACCATTAAAACTGAAACGATTGATGACAAGAGCATTTTAATTCGGATCAAAGATAACGGTCTGGGCATTCCGGAAGATCAGATCGTGCGTTTGTTTGACCCGTTTTTTACCACAAAACCAGTAGGTAAAGGCACAGGTTTGGGTTTATCAATTTCGCACCAAATTGTCGTTGAAAAACACAGCGGCAAATTGCAGTGCTTCTCAGAACCCGGTAAAGGCACTGAATTTATCATCGAAATTCCAATTCGTTGACATCAGGACGAAGCTAATCAGGACATCATGTCAATTCCGGTTGCACCGTCCGTGATTGTTGACTGTTGGCTGTTAACTGTCAGTCGAAAAACTGAATGATGGTTGAGTGTTGAGTGTTAACTCGATTTTACGCCCGACGATGAAGCGCGGATTTGATATCATGTCCATTAATTATGTCCGCATTCGGCTTAAAAACCCCCTTGATTTCTTAGTCCCTCTCAGCTAGGAACGAAAGTTTTTGTAATAGCGATGTCAATCGCCGAGTCTGATCAAGGGGTTTTTAACGCGGATTTGGTATCAGTGGTTTGACACCCTACTAAGAGCGCGGTAATGTGCTCCAGGCGCACCCTAGATAATGTGGTAAGGTGCTCCAGGCGCGCCCTAAATATAGCAGTTTTAAACTGAGTCAGGTACTATGCAGTCAGCACCCCATTACCCATTACCCATGTGTACCTCACTCAACTGAAAAATACTATAATTAGGTTCAAGTAAGTCCTAATGTAGTTAAAAACTAAACTGCGTCCGCAAATTGCCCACAAAAATTGTCGGGTTGTTATCGAAATTATTGGCATTGCCGATCGCATAAAATGCCGGCACAATCGAAATATGGTCGGTGAGAGGCAAATAATAAGTTGCCTCAATTTCGTACTGCGTGCCGCCATTCCCTCCGCCCGAAACCAGAAACCTCCGGCCGCCAGTAAAGTCAAAAGGTACTAAATACGACACCGTAAGCAAAGCTCCTTCTTTGAACAAATCGGGAAATGCAAGTCCTAACTGATAAGATTGATTTTTGATCGTGCCGTCGGGTCGGTCAGTCTTGGGAAATATATTGGTTTCCGCGTAGCCGTAGCGGCCGAAAAGACCAAAGCGGCGACTGACTGACCAATCGAAATTGAAACTATAAGTATTCGCAGTCGCATTCCCCAGCCGACCGCCGAAACCGTCATCTGCCACACCGTTTAACGGCTTGCTGTTAGGAGATCCAATTAAGCCGCCGATTTGCTGGATGTTGGAACGGCTGTACAAAAAGCGCAAATTAGTCCGATCGCTCGGACTGAATGTTAATTCTGCTGTAGTCGTATTTGTCCCACCAAACAAGCCTTGAGACGGATTGGAAGCGGAATTAAACACGGAACTGGGCAAAAATTCCGTACTCTCGCCCAAATAGCCAAAACGCAGTTTCAATGCGCGGCCGATATCCCACAAAACCAAAGCACCGGCACCGCGTCGGGTAGCGCTTAACAAAGGGCTGTTGTTAGAATTAAAGCTGCTCGCACCGTCTACGAAAAAGTTAAACTTATTGTTGTCAAAGTAGCGGTAAAAATTAATCCTCGGCCCGACTACTACTTGGAAGCGGTTGCTAAGCGGGAACCGATAGGAAAGTTCTCGCAGGGTAACTTCATTGGGATTCACCCCAGCAGTCTGGTCGAGAAAAGGAGTGCCAAAGGTATTGAACAGGCCTGTTGAAGTATACTGATTGGCTGGGGAATTGCCGTTACCTACAGCTAGCTGTGTAATCAATTCGTCTTTCCCTGTAAAGGAAGTAGTGAGGGTCAACCAAACTAACTGGCTGAAAGTGATTTCTGGGTCGTCCACTCTCTGCACAATGGGTCTGTTGGTGACAGGATCGCGTCCGGCTACTCGATCGAGCGGAGCAGCATTTCCATTTGTTGCTTCAACTCGGACTCGCTCGCCCGCAAAAGCTCCAGTCAGGTTAAACCAAGCAAATCCGTTGAGTTTAGTAGTAGTTGAAAATTGGTTGGCTTCTAATTCGGCAGTGCGGGCTTCTAAAGCATCGACTCGACCGCGCAAAGTAGCTAATTCTGCGGCAAATTCTTCTTGCAATCTTTGCAAAGCAAGTAAATCTTCTCGCTTGACTAAATTCCCAGTAGAACCGCCAAGTTGTTTGGTAATTTGGTCTAAGCAAGCGTTTAATCCGGCGGCAAATTCATAGCGAGTCATTGCCCGATTGCCTCGGAATGTGCCGTCTGGATATCCCGCAATGCAGCCGTATCTTTCTACTAGGGATTGTAAGGCTTGAAAAGCCCAATCTGTGGGGCGCACGTCGGACAGTTGGGAAACAGAAGTGACTTGTGCTGCGTCTTCTTGTATGCTGAGGTCATCAGCGGTGCCCGTCTCGCTGCTGATGTCGGCAACTTTGCTGGCTTCAGCCACTTGTTGAGACTGAGGAGAGTTTGCAATTTCTAACTCCTGGGGGGGTAATTCGCGAATTGCCCCCGTTATTTCTGGGGCTGTTGTTGCACGATCGACTGTTGCTATATCTGTTTGGGGTAAAGCGCGATTCACCCATGCTGCATCTGTTTGGGGTAAAGCGCGATTCACCCATGCTGCATCTGTTTCGGGTAAAGCGCTATTCACCCATGCTGCATCTGTGTCGGGTAAAGGGCGATCGACTGTGGCTGCATCTGTTTCGGGTAAACTGCGATCGACTGCTGCATCTGTTTCGGGTAAAGCGCTATTCACCCATGCTGCATCTGTGTCGGGTAAAGGGCGATCGACTGCTGATTTAGTCTCTGCGGTGCTCGCCGCTAACGGCGGTATCTCAATCTTAACTGCTGCCAGCGCTGCCTCTGGGGTAGCCGTAGAGACGGCACTCGCTTCTAGCGCAACTTCTGGAGTTGAGGTATCCTGAATTTGAGCTGTTGCGGAGATCGGCGCCAAAGGCACTGCAGCACCCGAAATCAAGAAAGACAGCCAAAAAGCTTTAACGGAGGTTGCATTATTCACCATAAAACTCACACCACTTATTGAAAATTAAATCTGGCCAATGTTAACCGATAAGCTTGCTTATAAATGTAGTTGGTTTAACAAATTCTTATAAATAGTTAAAATTATTTTAGGAAGCGAGCAATTCCCAATCACTAATGACTGAAGACTACTGACTCCTGACTAATTCCCCAAATGAAGTTTTTATTAGTTACAGATTTAGACAACACGCTAGTCGGAGATGACGAAGCAACTCAAGTTTTCAACCAGCGCTTGCAATCACAGCGAGCGCAAATTTGTTTGGTTTACGCTACCGGGCGTTCTTATGCTTCAACTTGCGAATTAATTGCCCAAAAGCAACTGCTAGCACCCGACTATTTTATCGCAGGTGTAGGTAGCGAAATTTACCAAGACGGAATCCTCGATTTAGATTGGGCGGAATATCTTTCTCAAGACTGGGATAAAATGGCGATCTCCTCTTTAGCTCAGCAGTTTTCCCAGCTTAAACCCCAATCCCTAAAAGAACAAAATCCTTGGAAAATCAGTTATAGTCTGGAACCAGCAGGAGAAAATAGCTCGACTGTCCAGGCTTTGCAGCAAAAGTTAACTGAATCGGGACTGCCAGCTCAAATCATTTTTAGCAGTAATAGTAATGTAGATATTTTACCGCAAACTAGCAATAAAGGCAATGCCCTTTTTTATTTACAAAAGCGCCTACAAATTCCATCTGAGGCAACATTAGTTTGCGGTGATTCTGGCAATGATATCAGTATGTTTGAACAGGCTGTCCGGGGAGTAATCGTTGCTAATGCTCTGTCAGAACTCTTAGAATGGCATCGCGAATGTGGCACTGAAAATCATTATTTAGCAGGTTCTGCTTGCGCTTGGGGAATCATGGAAGGAATGGCATATTTTTGGAAATTTTGATTGCCAAAAAAGCGGTTTGGTTTGTAGTCAGCAGTTAAGTTCTCATACAAATCAGAGGACTGAAGTCCTTAGTACAAACCCACCTCAAGCACCCCAAGTCCTGCAAACCGTTAAAATCTGTTCAGGAATATCAACCGCGTATCGATCGAACCTGCGAGTTGCGATACCATCAGCGTGTACTGCTTTATCAAACCTAATCGAACTTAACTTTAGTTACCTCAAGCGAGTTGAAGTTTATTTCCTAGCCTGTTGGGCGGAACGTAGTGGAGGGAGTCGGCTATCCCAAGATAAGTCGCCTATTCCTCGATCGCCAAAGGTTCTATAGTTAAGTGTAGCGCCTAAACCTAAATTACTCTCTCTATAAAAACTTATCTTTCTAGATGAACAAGATGTAGGTTGAGTCAACTATTTGCCCCTTTAGTTCAGTTCGCGAACGCACCGCCACATGGAACAAAATACTTTACCTGTAGAGGTGATTCTCTCTCACCCCCGCCAATATTTAGGTAGCATTCGGCTGGATTGGACGCCACAACCGGGGAACTATCTAGATTTAGAGGGACAAACCTACGCTGTCTTGGAACGCCACCACCGCTATCAACTCAAATCCGGCCGCTACCGACTGCAAAAAATTGCCCTGTACGTGCAGTCGGCCACACCGCCGACGGAAAGAAGTTTTGTAAGCGGGATCTGGGTTATCGGAGATGCTAGCTGTCGCTTTAATGCTCGATCGGAAATTCTGCGCTGTGCTGTCAATCCCAATGGCCCGTGCAACTGCTGCTGCGATTACCAACAGTCTTGAACCATCGAGTCAGTACACAATTCCACCTCGCCCCACCGAGATGGCCGAGAATCTCGGCGTCTCGCTCATTTACCAGAAACTATCACAACCAACTAGCAACTCTGGAATCGAATTTAACTTCTTCAGGCAGGGGGTAATCTATCTTCTGATAGCTGTGCAGCACGTCGCGAATGCCAGTATGAATCAAATTTTCTATGTGCAGCAACTGCTCTGAAGAACAGCGAACCTGAACTGTTTGGTTTGACACAGACTCACCGGAGTCGATCGCAGTATATCTATTAGGAACTCGGCTGAGCACATAAGCAATTAAATCCTGTCGCAATCCCGAAGGCGAAAAAGCTTGTTGGTATGGGTGCTTCGGATAAGACTCCAAGATAATTTCTACTTCCTCTGTTACTACAGCTAAGGTAATATTGACAAGATTTTTCTGCATTTTCCCTGTCCCCAAACACTCGTTAACTAATATTTTTGTGCCCGTTCTCGATATCGTCTGATTTCTCATGAATTTTAACCGGCTAATACCGCCAATCGTTCTTCGGTCATCACCAGCTCAAACTCTGAACTTACCTCTTCTATAACCCGCAGCACGTAGCAGGGAATCTTGTCCGATAAAATAGCACTTGCCACCGTACCCGTGTGAATTTCTAAGACTGCTTCAGCAGCAGCTTCAAACATCAGTCGCTGTCCCGGAAACAGCACTCTTTCAAAGTACCAATTAGGAATGTTCCCAATCCGAACCACCTGAACTAGGTTGGTAACATTTGCGTAATAGCACAGAATCTGTTTGTTACCTTTATAAGATAGCTGATCAGACATTAAAAAAATCTCCACACTCTTTCAAAAACTTACTGAGACTTGGCTTTGCCTGTTAGTGGCAATTGCGAGTTTGACTCTTTATCAAACGACCGACTTATTTTTGGGGTGTTATTCGAGAGCAAATCACATCTTCAGTTATTAATTTTTGTAGCATTGAGTTATCCTGCCAACACTTAGAGGTCTGGCGCAGAAACTCCGTTTTTCCCGGTTAAAAAACCCGGTTTTTTTGGTATGCAGGGCCTAGATCCTGACTTATTGAGGTTGGTTGTACTGTAGCAGCAGTTAATTGAAAGTTCCGTCACTTTCCCGAACTCTCCTGACAACAGATTTACTCTTTGACAGCGGAATGGTGCTGAGAGTGCGATCGACCTTAAGATCAAGAGCTTGGAGTAAACTTTATCTAAAAAATATGAGGAAATTATGAAGACCATCATTTTTTTTGATAAATATACTTTTGCCGAAGCAGGGATTACAACAGTTAGGCAAAAACCTGGTTTTTTAGCCAAAAACTTAGCTCCATCTGTGCTCCTGGGTTAAAAAACCCGGTTTCTCAGGGAACTCTGCGTAAATCTTGGGTTAGCAGGCTGAAACCGGGTTTTTCACCCAAAAACTTCGCTGCATCTGTGATTACGGGTAAAAAAAAAACCGTTCTTGATGCCAGTGGGCGTAACCTCTGGAGGAGTTATTCTGCCTGTAAATACGGTGATAGCCGATCAGCTTTGGAGGTAACAAAAAACCCCGACTCCCTGAGATCATCTCTAGAACTTATAGGGAATCAGAGTTTAAATTAACCAATCACCGATCCATCTCAAAGCTAAATCAAAAAAATGAGGAAATTATGAAAATAGCCGGAAAAACTAGAACTTTCCTGAACGCATCAACCCGGTTTAATAACGTAATTGCGTGATTTTCGGAATAATCAAGAGAACCAGAAAGCGGATTTTCGATCGTCATCCGGCTTTAATGCCCTTGATTCTGCCGTCGGGGTGGGCCGACTTTGTTGGTCTAGTAGCGGTTTCAAATGCCGAGTTTGATATGCTATCTGCGATCGCCTTTTACCCCAGTTTAAAGCAACGGTTCCCAACCCAGAATGTCCGCCACTTGCTGTGCCAAACTCAAAGGATCGAAAGGCTTGGCAATCACCCCCGCTACCCCCAAATCAGCAAATTCGCTCAAATCCATCGCCTGCACCTTAGCCGTCAGGAAAATCACCGGAATCCCCCGAGTAGTCGCATTGTTTTGCAGCAAACCAAACAGAGTAAGTCCGTCCATATCCGGCATCATCACATCTAGCAGAATAGCGTCAGGGAGTTGAGTTTCAGCTAAAAGCAATCCTTGGCTGCCGTCGGGGGCGCTTAGTACAATCCAGCCGCCTAAATGTTCCAGACAGGCCTGAATCACGCTGCAGAGGTTTTTTTCATCATCGATGACCAGAATGCGCTTTGCTGACATAATTAAAACTCAAATTTTAAATTAATCATGGTAAACCGAAAAAGGACTTACGCACGCTGCCTCATCAACCGGGTTTCTGGAAAGATATAGCCAAAGGAAGAAGCAATAAAATTAAGAGTTTCAGCACTTAAAAACGTCCTAATCGTCGGGCGCGGTTGATATATTTTGCCGCTCACCTACTTAAACCCTGAACTGAAAAATCGACCTATCAGCCTCCCAAAATCATTCTACCCGCGTGGGTTCCCAGGAACTTGAGCTTTCGCGAGATATTATCAAAGCAATCTCAAACCTCCAAACTTTTTCCCCCTTCGCCTTCCAACGGTGCAGGCACTGTGAAATAGAAACTGCAGCCTTGTGAGACAACACTTTCGACCCAAATTCTGCCCCCATGCTGCTGTACTATGCTGCGACAGATAGCCAAACCCAAACCCGTACCTCCTTTTTGGCGGGAGTCAGAAGCATCGACCTGTTGAAACCGTCCAAAGATAGTTTCTAGTTTATCGGCAGGAATCCCCCGCCCTCGATCTTTGACTTCAAATAAAACCCGTGAAGCGTAGCTATCCCGTAGGGAATCGCCCAAATCTTCCACCCTGACAGTTACTGTACTCCCTGGATCGGAGAATTTAATCGCATTGCTCAACAAATTTACCAGCAGTTGAACGATTCTGTCGGGGTCAGCCCAAATTTGGGCTGTTTCGGGCAAAATCGACAAATCAATGTTATTTTCAGCAGCCAAAGAAAGTACAGCTTCTGCAGACTTCCGCATCAAAACCTGGGCATCGCACCACTGCTTGACGAGGATAACTTGGCTCGAATCGAGCCGCTCTAAGTCGAGAATATCGTTTACCAAACGCACTAACCGTTCGGTATCGCTGGAAGCGATTTCTAACATCTGTTTGGCAGTTTCCGGTTTACTTTTCAGTACCCCAGCCGCCAGCAAACCTAAAGAACCGCGAATGGAAGCAAGCGGCGTTCGCAGTTCGTGGCTGACAATCGAAATAAACTCATTTTTCATTTTTTCAATTGCCCGACTTTCTGTGATATCTGTGACTGTGCCGACGTGACCAATTAGTTGAGATCTGTCGGAAAAAATCGGAGCTGTTTTAAGCCGACAAAACCGGATGGTTCCGTCTCGCTGGATGTGGCGGAATTCGCAGGAAAATTCCCCATCTAGCGATTGCGATTGGGACCACTTAGACAGAATTAGTTTGAGGTCTTCGCGGTGAACAAAGCGCATCCAGCCGTTTCCTAAAGCGGCTGCCTGTGTGAAGTGGCCAATTGCTTGACAGCGAGGATTTGTATAAGTACATTTCCCCTCAGTATCGATTTTGAAAATGCCGACGGGGGAACTCTCGCTCAGAGAGCGAAATAAAGCTTCGCTTTCCCGGAGTTCTGCTTGAGAGCTTTCTAGTTCTCTGGTTCGCTGCAAAACTCGCATTTCTAACCGTTCGTTGAGCTGTTGGAGGGCGGCTTCAGCAAGTTTGCGATCGCTAATATCGCGGTGTACTGATACCCAGTGGGTAAACTCACCATTTTGGTCAGCTATGGGCACAATGCTCATTTCTACCCAAAATTCAGTCCCGTCTTTGCGGTAATTGATCGAGTCAACCCGCGCCGGCTGCCAGGTTTCTAAAGCTGTCCGAATTTGATCGAGACTGGCGCGGTCTGTTTTTTGTCCTTGCAAAATGCGTGGCGTTTTGCCCACAACTTCTTCTAGCGTATAGCCGGTCATCCGCGTGAAAGCTGGGTTGACATAAATAATTCGCGGGCCCGGTTCCTCAATCGGTTCAGCTTCGGTAATTAACACGGCGTCGTTAGTGGTGGTGACTGCTGATTCCAACAGGCGCAACTGTAATTCTCTAGCTTTGCGATCGGTAATTTCTGTAACTGTCCCCACCATCCGCACTGCATCGCCTGCTTCATTGTAAAAAAACTTACCTTTCCCCTCAATCCAGTGAATGCTGCCGTCGGGCCAAACCACGCGGTATTCGTGATAGTAATCTGATCGCTGGGCGATTACCTGATTTATAGCATTCTGAATACTGTTTAAATCTTCTGGGTGAACGCAAGCTACAAACATTTGATAAGTTCCGGCAAAAGTCCCCGGAGCCAACCCAAATAGCTCTTCGTGTTCCCTCGACCAAACAATGCGATTTTTCTGCAAGTCCCAGTCCCAAAATCCGATTTTGGTAGCGGACAAAGCTAAGCTGAGCTGCTGATTGGTTTTCCGCAACTCCATGCTAGTAATCGCCACTCGAAGTTCTCGGGCTATTTCGATTTCGCATAGCTGCCAAGGCAAAGATTTTAACCTCACAGTTTCTTGCCACAACTCAAAGGAATTGCGAGGAGAAATCCCTCGGCTGTCATCCGGCGGTTGAAATTCTATTTGCCCGTCGGGTTGACCAGCCCAGTTGACAGTTTGAATTGCTTCGGAACGGAACCACAAAATGTAATAATTGTGCATTTCGGACAGGGCAAGTACCAGCAAACCGCTAGCAACTTCTTTGTATTTCTCGGATGGTGGATAGAGTTTCGAGAGAGAATCTGTATGGTAAACATCATTATTTATTTGAGTTTTGAGCCAAGCAATTAAGTTTTTACTTTCTACCAAGTCCGGCGTTTGACCGATGGTTGTTAAATCTTCATTGGCACACACAACTCCACCGGTAGCGCCCACTAATGCTAGCAATTCATCTTGGGATTTCAGTAAACCTTCGACAAAGCTGTGTGATTGAGAGATATTGGCGACAAGTTTATGGCAAATTTCTTTTAAATAAACTGCATATTCCCGGTCTTCGCTATCTTGTTTGTAGGTAATTTCTAGATTCACAAACTTGGCGAGCAGTTCGCAAGCAGTTCTTGTTTCGTAGTTGACATACTTTCGTGTTGGGTGGTGACAGGCGATCAATCCCCAGAGTTTTCGATCTTTGATTAATGTCAATGTCATGCTAGCGCCAACGTTCATATTTTTGAGATATTGAGCATGGCAAGGCGCAACTGTTCTCAACAAAGAGCAGCCCAGATCGAGGGGGCGATCGGTTAGAGGATTGCAGTGAGGAATTAGTTCGACAGGCTGACAGTTAACATCGGGAATAAACCGAATTAAATTCATGCTGAACAGGTTTCTGGCCTGGGGGGGAATATCGCCAGCCGGATAGTGCAGTCCCAATAAAGGAGCCAAACTTTCTACTTTGTCTTCGGCGACAACTTCCCCCGCACCGGTGGCATCAAATTTATAGACGATCGCCCGATCGAAACCGATCATCCTCCGCACTTCTTCCACTGCTGTCTGACACAGCACTTGCAGGTTTGGTGTTTTGTGGATTTTGTCGATCGGCTCTTGGACTAAATTATAACAATTGAAAGAATCGCTCGTTTTTGGGGAAATAACCGGCTCTAGTTCAACAATTAATGTTGAATTTGATTGATGCAGCGTTCCCTCAAAAAAAGACTTGCAGTCTTGACTTTTGAATGATAATCTGATACCGTTACGTTGTTTATCGTTTTCAAATAAAGCTTTTTCAATAGCCTCAATTTCCTCAGTCTCGACAAATTCCTCTAAAGAATTCTCCAAAAGTTGTTCGGGGTAAAGGCCCATGGCCTCAAAAGTATTGTTGCTAACTTGCAAAATTTTCAACGCCGGAGATTCCAGCACCAAAAGGATGCCGTGAGGTTGAATCGAACCGGGGGCGTAAATCAGCTCGCAGTCGCTGTGATTGAGAGTGCCTGTGTCTGAGGGCAATACCATTGCTTTCATCTAATTAATACTTCTCTAAATTAGCCTGTGTTCTCGATCGGCGGGCAAGCATCAATCAACAGCACCGCGTCGGATTCACACAATCTAACAATCCCAAGTCTTGGCTAAGGCTTCCTGATTTGTTTCGGACACGCACTGCATATTTGCTCCTAGTTATCCCATAAAAAAAAAGAATACAACTGTAGGTACGTGATCGAAAGCCATATCTTATCAGTCATTCCCAGTTCTTCAATTCTTTAATTCTTTAATTTTTTAAATCTAAAATGGGATTAGCGCTGTGCCTGAGCCAGTCTGTTTCTGAGTTGAGTCCGCTCCAAACGATTCAGGAGGCGAGCAATTAATTCCGGTTTCACGATCGGCTTGTTCACGTAGTCGTCAGCACCTGCGACAAACATTTGGCGCACGGTTTCCGATTCGGAATGAGCTGTCAAAAATAGCACGGGGAGCTTGCTCCAGCGCAAATCGTTGCGAACTGCCAAACACAGCTCGATACCGCTGTAACCGGGCATCTCCACATCTAAAATTAGCAAATCCGGACAAGTTGTTTCGAGTACCTCCCAGAACTTTTCGGGATCGTCCAATGTTGTTACTTGAAATCCCCAAGGTTGTAGAATCACTTGCAGTGCAGCCAATAGATGCACGTCATCGTCTACCACCATAACTTTAGCTTCAGCAGGGCCAGTCTGGTCGAGTAGTTGGGCGACTGCTTTGAGTATATCTGCTGGGGGGATAGATTTGTGTAAAAAGCCCGAAGCTCCCAAACGAGCAACTTCTATTCGATCGCTCAATTGATTGTGCCCGCTAAAAACCATCACCGGAATTTCTGGCTTTTCACTGCGGAGTTCGGCTAGGAGAGAAAGTCCGTTTTCCTGAGATCGGGAAAATGTCAAATCAAGCAAAATCGCGTCGGGAGGCTGTTGAGAAATTGCATTTCTTGCCGCTTGCGGAGAGTTGGCGATTTCTATCTGGAAGTCGGAACCGGATGCTACTGTTTTCAGTTGCTCGCTCCCAAAAGTATCATCATCAACAATCAGCATTCGGCGCTTTTGGGAAACCGCAGGAACCAAATCGCCTTCTGGTTCGGCCGACGGGCGATCGAATATCTGTTTGAGCTGATGCAGTAATCCCTCAATCTGCTGAGCCGTATCCGGTTTCCAGATGTTTTCAGTTTTGAACAAATGTTCTATCTGGCGCGCAACTTCTGAACCTTTTGGCAGCCCTAGAGTTCCCAAAGAACCAACTAATTTGTGAGCTTGGGCTTGGGCTTCCTGGCGCACTTCGCCCTCCAAGCTTCCGTTTTTCAGTTGAGCGATCGCGCGATCGAATATCGCCACCTTTTCTATAAAATTAGCTTTTAAATTTCCCCGCATTTGGGCAATCGCATTCAAGACTTTGAGACGGCGCTCGTCTTTGTTTAATTCCTGGATCGACCCGCTGGATTCAGTAGATAAAGTCTCTTGAGTTTTAGCAGTTTCTGCCGTTTCCTGCCCAACTTGTTGGCTCTCAATCTCCTCCGGCAGACTTTTGAGCCGATAGCCCAATCCGTAAACGGTTTCCACTAAATCTACAGTCATCCCGGCTGCTTTCAGCTTCTGCCGCAGCCCCTTGATGTGAGCGGTAACGGCTTCTTCTTGAGGAAATTCGCCGGCCGACCAAATGCGATCGAGGATGGCGCTGCGACTGAAAATGCGCCGAGGATTTCTCAGGAAAAGTTCTAGCAAATTGTACTCTTTGGGAGTCAAGTGCAGGACTTTTTCGGCATAAGTTACTTCCGTAGTGTCCGGGTTGACTTGCAGTTTTTCCCAGGTCAAATTTGTACTCGACAAAGTTGCCTTACCCCGGCGCAGCAAAGCCCGAATTCGAGCGATTAATTCTTCGAGATTAAAGGGTTTGACCACATAATCGTCTGCACCCGCCTCTAAACCTTGGACTCGATCGTTGCTGCTATCTAGCGCTGTCAGCAGTAAAATCGGCATTTGGCAGCCGGACGATCGCAATTTTCGACACAAACTAATGCCGTCGAGTTTAGGAATCAGCACATCCAAAACAATCAGGTCGTAATCGTATGCCTGCACCAAATGCAACGCTGTTTCACCGTCTGCTGCCGCATTCACATTGTAATTGTGAGAGTTCAGCGCTTGAGTCAGCAAACTGACTGTAACTGTGTCATCTTCTACCAGCAGGATTTTCATAAACGTCACCTGTCCTTCCAACTATTTTTGGAACTTTTTATCGGTTCTTGGGGCTAATTAAATAGCCTTTTTACAACTGAATTTAAAAATTTCCTACCTTCAGTATAACAAATAGTATTCTGGAAATAGAATAATTGTAAATTATTATTTTTATTTTATTTGTTTGCCTCTCGAAATATTTCATTATATTTGGGCTGGGATTTTATGGCTTTTTGGACTTCAGCGCCTGCTGAATCTTTTGAATCAGATATTGCGAGGAATCTTGATGTTTAACTAAGTCTTCCAACTCGGAAACCGTGACTTCGGCTTGTTCACTCTCTCGAACTAAAGAATCAGCGGTAACACTTTTTATGATTCCCAAAGGTTCTTGGATAGCGGTCAATGAATTGAATTTTTTTTCCGCTATTAATTCTTCTAACTCTAACAGGGCCATTTCTGCGCGATCGATCTTGATCGTCACGGATTTAGCCACATTAGCACCTGCTCTTGCTGCCTCCGTGAGTTCGTGAACTCGAAGTTTAAACCGGCTGGCAATTTGCTCCATTTGAGTCCCCAATTCAAAAGTTTTACTTGCCAGCCTGCCAATTTCTAGACTCACTTTGCTCAGACCGCTGGGCTGACTTCCCATTTGATTGGTAACTACAGCCACCTGTACTGCTAAATGCCTGACTTGTTCGATCGCCTCCCGGATGGTTCGGGAAGTGCGGTTAACCGTTTCTAAATCATTAGCTATGGCTTTGCCCACGCCCAAAATTTTATCTGTATTGTTGCAAATAGAATTAGCACCTTGAAAAGTAGCTTGAAATGCTTGGCGACCTTCCGAAGAAATCAGTTTCGCAATCCTCACAAATCGCTGATTCATTTGAGCAATTTCTTCAGCTTGTTTGATAAGAGCCACTTGCTGGGAACTAGGATTGGCATAGGACTTTTCTGTTTGACGTTGGTGGATTTTTAAAAGCTCATTACATTCGTGAACCTTAGCCTGTTCTTGTTGAAGTAGCGCCAAATACTTGTGTCTTTCTACTCGGTATTTTTGAATAACTTTGTTAGCTTGCGCTAAAAGTTTTGACTGGGCAATCACCAGAGTATGAACGTCCAAAAGGTGGTGGCTCTGGTCTTCTCTTACCACAATAATCGGTTCATAAACCAAGTCTTTGTGCCTGTTGAAAGACGCTTGCACGGCATCGTCAACTTTCCAGTTTGCCGAAAGCAGCAAAGGCGGAATTCTAATAAAATCTAACAAGGCTCGAATCGGGTGTGACCCGTAAAGTTCTACGCGATCGGGAAAACTCATTTGCTCTCGAAATTTGACGCGAGAAATCATGCCCAATACCTGTGATTCATGGGTAATAATGACTCCCGGCAGCTCGGGTTCTTGCTCAAATCTTTCAGCCACTACCTGTCCTAGAGTTGCAGCGCTCACTTGGAAGTCGTGACACGGCAGATGTCCGATCGTGAAATCGGGGGTGAGTTGAGTTGGATTGCTCATTTACCCGGATAGTGTTAAGTACAAGTTAACAAATTATATATTAATATTATACTGGAATAAGATTGTTGAAAGTAGTCAACGACCCAGCACGGAAGTGACTGGGCTTCGCGCCTAAAACTTCATTTTCAGTTGACCAGCCTGACAGTAATGACACCAAGCGGATACGTAGCTAGTCCCCTGTTCTGTCGTTAAGGGTTAAACATTTTTATTTGGGTTAAGGACGTGCCATTAGCCGAATCAGCTCAGAAAACAAAGGCGCGTGCTAACTTCACCCCAGCAATGGGAGTGGAATTGCTTAGTTTCAATCAACAACCCGGTTCACAAACACCACCAGAAGCGATCGATTATACAGCCGTATCCCTTCCCCCCGTTTCCTCCTACCGCTTTCGCGCTCGTAAAGCGCTGAAGCGGGGGTCACTCGCCCAGAAGAAAGAGGACAACTATAGGGAGAAATTAGCTCTCTGGCTCCGGGGCCTTCTATTACCTACTTTCTGACTTTGGATCGGCCGCGCCTGCTGTTCCCCAGGTTCCGTCCTCACAACAGGGGAATTCATATTTTGTTCTTTAAAACAACCGGGAAAATATCTAGATTGAAACCAAAAACCTTAAATCGGACTTTGCCACTAGCAACCTTTGAGGCTGCTTACCAGTTGTTACAGCAAATGGCTGAAATCCCAGGGGCGATTTGGCTGACCGACGATGCGATCGCTGATTATCAAAATCTGGACAATTCGTCGGAAAGGTTTGCAGCAGTGGTATCAGAGCATTTTAGCGCGCTGCTGCGGGGCAATCTATTAGATGAGTTCGCAACAAACGGAAACAAGCACAGCGAACAAAATCTCCATTCGCAATTGAATGTGCAGTTGACTTTCGACCCCGGGGCGATCGCCAATTTCCTGTCTCCCCTCGCAGACAAACTCGCAGAAATAACGGGCGAACCCTCGTGGAAAATTGACATTCGCGCCCTCAAACAAGCAATTAAAAATATACAGCCCAACTCGGCCGTTCTTCAAAGCGAATTCACCCTAAATTTGCTGGATATTCTCGCTGCCAATGCCAGCCAAAATAATCACCTGCCCCTACACAGCCAAACAGAAATAGAGGGAAAATCCGCGCCCAAAGTTATAGATCCAGAAACGCTACAAAGCCAGATTGCTGAAGCCGTCAATCAATTACAAATTGCCAGTCCCTGCATTTCATTTTGTCAGCCAGTAGAAGATGCTTTGCAGCAACAGCTTGAACAAGAGCGACTTTTGAATCAGGTCACAACTCAAATCCGCCAGACTCTGGAATTGCCTGTAATTTTGTCAAAAGCAGTCGAGCAAGTGCGAGAGTTTTTGGAGGTCGATCGCCTGTTAATTTATCAATTTGAAAAAGTTCCTGCGCCGCACAAGGGCGAGTTAGCTAAAGAAATACCGGCGGCGGTTTCTGGGTCTGGCGAAATCCCCGAAAATTCCGGGTCTTACTTGTATTTAGGTCGCGTTACCTACGAAGCTTTAGCCAATGATGGTATCTCGTCTGTACTAAATTTTAGTGAAGACGCGCAGTGTTTTACCAATGGAGTCATTGACCGAGAGAAATATCGCAAAGGTTTGGCTTTGTGCGTTGCGGATGTGGAAACAACTTACTCTTCGCACCCTTGTTTTTTAGAGTTGATGCGGCGGGCGAAGGTGCGGGCGAAGTTGCTAGTGCCGATCGTAGTTCAAGACGACTTGTGGGGGCTGCTAATTGCCCACCAGTGCACTTTTCGCGAGTGGGAAGAAAGCAAAAAAACATTTTTGCGACAAATAGCAGAACATTTGGCGATCGCCATTTACCAAGCCGAACTTTATGCACAAGTCCAGCAGCAAAAGCGCACCTCAGAACAGCGCGTAATAGAACGCACGCGAGAACTGCGCGATGCACTGGTTGCCGCCCAGTCTGCCAGCCTCGCCAAGAGCGAATTTTTGGCAGCTATGAGCCACGAATTGCGGACTCCTCTCACCTGCGTCATCGGCATTTCCGACACGCTACTGCGGTGGTCTTACGGCAAAGTTGGCAGTAAAGAAGTGCCAGTGCAAAAGCAGCGGCAGTACCTGCAAACTATCCGAGACAGTGGCGACCACTTATTAGAATTAATTAACGATATTTTAGATTTATCGCAAGTAGAAGCGGGAAAAGCAATATTAAAAATTAGTGAATTTTCACTTTCTAAATTAGCTTCTCAGAGCCTGCACGCCCTCAAAGAAAAAGCTGCGGCTAAAGGCGTGGAACTGCTGCAAGAACAGCGAATCAAACAAGAGTGCGATCGCTTCATCGCTGACCCCCGCCGCTTGAGACAAATTCTCTTCAATCTTTTAGGAAATGCGATTAAATTTACTCCCAAAGGCGGGCGAGTCATCCTGCGAGTTTGGGTGACCGAAGATAAAAATCGAACGCCGGCAGTGCGGCAGCCCGGTACTGCACCGGCAGGCAGCACCGCTGTTTTTCAAATCAAAGATACCGGCATTGGAATTCCCGAAAATCAGCGATCGCTTTTGTTTCAAAAATTCCAGCAGTTGGATTCCCCGTACCGCCGCGAATACGGCGGCACAGGTCTGGGATTGGCTTTAACTAAACAGTTAGTAGAGCTTCACGGCGGTGCGATCGAAGTCAGCTCTACAGTTGATGTCGGCTCTACTTTTACGGTTTTTATACCCATCCAAACTTTCAGCAAAGATGAATCCACAAAATTTACATATGAAAAATCGAATTCATCTTTACCGCTGCATTCTTCCTCGTGGGGCAGCCTCGTACTCGTCGAAGAAGATGAAGAAACTGCCATGCTGATTTGCGATATCCTGACAGCAGCAGGACTGCAAGTGGTGTGGATGATTGAAGGTTCGGCTGCCGTGGAACAAATTGAACTTTTGCAGCCGAATGCTGTGATTGTCGATATGCGTTTGCCCGGTATGAATGGCTGCGAAATAATTCACCAACTGCGCCAAAAACCCGCTACTGAAAATATCAAGATTCTAGCTTTAAGCGCTAATGAAATTCCGCCAGATCAGATATCTTTTGTGACGGCGGGAGCTAACGAGTGTTTGGCTAAACCGATTCACCCTGAGCAATTGCTGGACAAAATTATTTCTTTAATGGCCGGGATTGGTAATGGGTAATTGGGCATGGGGCATGGGGAATTGGGCATGGGGCATGGGGCATGGGGCATGGGGCATGGGGCATGGGGCATGGGGCATTTCATATAATTGAGTTTTTGAGGTAATTATGGGAAGACCTGATTTTGAGGAATTAGAGGTTTATAAGTTGGCGGAAAGTTTGGCGAATCAGATTTGGGAGATTGTAAAAAAATGGGATTACTTCACAAAAGATACGATGGGCAAACAGATAGTTCGGTCTGCTGATAGTGTCTGTGCTAATATTGCTGAAGGAAGAGGTCGTTATAATGATCAAGATAATCGGCGTTTTGTAAAAATTGCGAGAGGCTCTTTGTACGAAACAGTAAACTGGTTAAGATTAGCCTATGCTAGACAACTTATCACCAGCGAAGAAGTAAGCAAATTTAAACCAATTATCGATAAATTACTACCAAAAGTTAACGCTTATTTGAGTTCAATAGGGCACAGGGAATAAATTACAAAAAAAGCCCAATGCCCAATGCCCGATGCCCGATGCCCGATGCCCGATGCCCAATTCCCCCTTCTCCATTCCCCATGATTAATTGTCAAATTCCTACAGGATTAATTGTTTCTTGTCAAGCACCTGCTGATTCGCCGCTGCACGATCCGATCGTAATTGCGGCAATGGCGCGAACCGCCATCAATCGAGGTGCATCGGGCGTGCGGATTGACACTCCGGCTCACATTGCAGCGGTGCGAAAACAGATATCCGCTCCCATAATTGGGATTTGGAAGCAGCAATTGCCGGGATGCGAGATTTACATTACTCCTCGGTTTGAAGACGCGCGGGCGATCGCCGCTTCTGGAGCCGATATTATCGCCGTTGATGCTACTCTGAGAAACCGTCCTGCTGGCTGCGAAGACTTAAAGACATTAATCGCGCGAATTCACAGTGAATTGGGTAAATTAGTGATGGCGGATGTAGATACAATAGAAGCTGCGATCGCGGCTACCGAAGCGGGTGCAGATACTGTAGCAACTACTCTTTTTGGCTACACTCCCCAGACGGAAAATTTATCGCCACCGGGATTTGATTTGCTTGCGGAAATGGTAGAAAAGCTTAAGGTTCCCGTTATCTGCGAAGGCGGGATATCGGGGCCGGAAATGGCTAAAAAAGCCTTGGATTTAGGAGCGGTGGCTGTTGTTGTGGGGACAGATATTACTGGGATTGATCTTAAGGTGACAGCCTATAAGTCGCTGATGGGGAAGTAAGTTCGGCAACGGATTTAACGGATTTAACGGATTGAAGGCAGTTCGGCAACCGATTATTTAACGGATTTAAGCAATGTAACGGATGTAACGGATTGAAGGAAGAAGGGAGAAGAAATATTCGGCGATAGAAATGGCTTGTAGGCAAAGGAAACGCGCCAGCTAAGGGTGGGAAATAGCGGGCGATTTCCATCGCCCTTTATCAAGGGAAGTTGCTAAATCAGTGCGCCGTTGATAAAGCTGCTAACTACAGCTAAGGCGATCGCCCCCAGTACCGCGCTCCAAAGGCCCATCCGCAAACTAAATCCTTCAACTAACTTCGCAGCCGAGGCAAAAACAATCACGTTCATTACAAAAGCAAACAGGCCGGAAAGCAATCCCAGCGTCAGTAGGTTCGGTACGAAAAAAACTGCTTTTAGAATTGGCAAAATTAAAACATTCAACATTCCCAAAACCGCAGCGGAAATTACTGCTTTCGGTGTGCTGTCAATTTCTACGCCGATCGGCAGTTGAGAAATTAGTAGCAAGCTGCTACCTGTCACCAGCCAAGCAATCAAAAAATCGATCGGTTCCACAGCGCTCGTACCTCCTTAACAGTTGAATTGTTAAAAAAACCTGATATTTAACATCTACCTTAATCAAACAATCCGGCTGATTCGTCTGCCAACAGGCCGAATTTATGTCTGTCACTAAAGAGTGAGAAGTTCCAATCGCTGCATTTTCTGCCAAATGATCCGGATGGGAACCGTATCAACCTGTTAGTTGAATAAAAAGAGCAGATTAATTAATATGGCTGGCGATTTTTCTTTTAACTCTAAAATCAGATTCGACAAAAAAGCCTTGGACAACCCTGCACGGCAAGGCAGCCGATCGCTCCAAGTTATGATTTTTATGCTGCTCGTCACTACCTTGGTGACGCTACCCATATTTCGTCTAGCCGAACTGCAACTGGTACAGGGAGCCTACAACCGACAGCGGGCGGAAAATAACCGCATTCGCCCTGTTTCAGTCGCAGCCAATCGCGGTCAAATTTTAGACCGCAACGGCAAAATTTTTGCTGCCAGCCGCGTATCTCGATCGGTATATGTGTGGCCAAAAGAGCGATCGGCTAAGGAGTGGCAAGAGATCGCTGCTACACTGGGCCCGATCGTCAAACTTCCCGCGACCGAAATTATCAAAAAAATCGATGCCGTTGGCTACAAATCAGCCCTACCCGTGCGAATTAGTAAAGATATCGATGTCGGTACTTTCGTCGCTTTGGGAGAACAAACTAATGCTTTGCGGGGAGTTGAAATTCGCGTAGAATCGAGCCGAGACAATCCCCACCAGCAATTAGCAGCTCACCTTTTGGGATACGTCGGCGAAGCTAGTTTAGAGCAATTAAAAGCTAATCCTGCATATCCGATGGGGATGCTCGTCGGTCAAATGGGAGTTGAAAAATTAGCCAATTCAACTTTAGAGGGCGTTTGGGGAAACCGTTTAATCGAGGTAAATGCTAAGGGTGAGGAAATCCAAGATTTAGGTGTAAAAGAGCCTATTCCCGGCAAACCGGTGCAGCTAACTTTAGATTTAGATATGCAGAAAACTGCGGAAAAAGCTTTGGGCGATCGCCTTGGTGCCGTTGTGGCGATCGACGTGAAAACCGGAGCTCTTTTAACAATGGCTAGTTGGCCGACATTTGACCCCAATATTTTCACCCGCAAGGTTACTCAAAAAGAATGGGATCGGCTGCAAGGGCCAGACAAACCATTTTTAAATCGGGCAGTTCAAGGCTATCCTGTCGGCAGCACTTTTAAGATTGTAACTTCTGTAGCCGGGATGGAGTCGGGCAAGTTTTCTCCTGACTCGACTTTGGTAAGTTCTGCTTCAATTAACATCGGCGGAATTTCCTTTAACGAACACGGGGCCGGTTACGGTGTTATCGGTTTTCGCGATGCTTTAGCCTACAGCAGCAATACGTTTTTCTATCAAGTAGGCATGGCAGCCGGGCCGGAAGAAATGGCGAAATGGGCTAAGAAAATGGGCATTGGCGGTACTATTAATTTAGAGCTTTTGGGGATAGACGGCGCCAATCACGGTCAAGTTCCTATACCAGCAGAGAAACAGAAAATGTATGGGGAAGATTGGTATGTTGGCGATACAGTAACAATGGCGATCGGTCAAGGTTTGGTACTTTGTACTCCCCTAGAATTGGCCGTGATGGTGTCAACTATTGCCAACGGTGGTTGGCGAGTGCAGCCACATTTGTTGGCTTCTCAAACCAATACGCCTGTTACTCAAAAAATTTCAACAGGTATTAAGCCGGCAACTTTAAATGTCATTAAACAAGGATTGATTGAGGTGGTGAAAAAAGGTACAGGTCGCGGCTTGAATGATGGTACTATTCCTTTAAGTGCGGGCAAAACTGGAACGGTGGAAATGCCCGGTCATCCTGACAATTCTATGTATGTGGGTTTTGCTCCTGCCGACAAACCTGAAGTTGCGATCGCAGTTATAGTTGAAGGCGGTGGATATGGTGCTGTATCGGCGGCACCAATTGCTCACGAGGTATTTAGAACATATTTTCAAAAGCAGGGTTTTAAACCTACTAATAAGCCTCTCTAGTCATTAGTTAATAGTTGACTGTTGACTGTTGACTGTTCTCATTTTGTCCCATAGTTCGATCGCACTATCCTTGATATCTTGGAAAAGTGCGATCGGTCAAAAATTTTCCCCTACCAATCGTCTCACTTCCACGGTCGATAAATTCATCATTTGCGCCACCTGTTCCAGACCCACTCCAGAATTTAAGAGTTGAGTTACGAGCTGGCGCAATGTTGACTCCGCCGCTAGTCGTCCCAGGTTTTCTTCCTTGTGAGTCTTCAAAAACTCACCCGTTTGAGGAGATCTAAACCTCAATTATCCTGAAATTAGATGCAATTCCAGTCCCAGCACTTCACTGAACAACCACAGCGTATCGAAAGCGATATTGTTGGCTGCAATCGGCTCATACTGATTGTTGATCAAACGTACTCCCTGTAAAATCGGATTTAGGTAATCTCCCGACGGATCGTACTGAAAATATTCCCTAACTCCCAAAGCCCGATAAATTTCCGGTTTAGTTTCTTGGTCTTTCGTCTGAGTTGTTTCCGAAGTAATTTCTAACACAAAATCTGGAGTAATTCCCCCTTCTTCCCAAACTTTATAATTATCCCTTTTGCGGTTGGCAACTCCAAACACCACATAAACATCCGGGGCCACAACTGCCTGGTTGTTCCCTTGTTCATAATAAATGAAAGAATTGGCTGACACGTAAACATCCGAACGTTCTTGAAAGTAAAGCTTGACAGCTTCTACGCTGTAAGTCATGTAATCGCGCGTGATGTCGCTTTCAGCCATCGGCTCTCCGTCGCTGCTGGGATATTCTATTTCTAGTTGTCCGACTTGAGTTAAAATTGTCATTTTTCAATTTTCCTCAAAGTTAATTAATTTAATGGTAGCATTCTGTCGGATTTGAGAAAAGTTCACTCTTTTCAAAAAAATTAACAGCGGTAAGGTGTGCACTGCACACCTACATAATTAGGTGGTGCGTCCTGGACTGTAAGGCTGGCGTGACGTTTTACAGATACAGACTATTTAAATTCTAATTAATCCCTCTCTCTAAAATAATCATTTCCGAACCAACTACCGGACTTCTAGCTATTAACTTGCCTTCCATATTCGCAATTTCTAACTTGCTGAAATCGAGTGAGTTAGCCTCCTTCCACATCTTGGTTGCTAGTTGATTTTGCTCAACTACGCTGAGCTTGTACCAATCTTCAGCGACTTTTACTGTCAAAATGCTGCTGGAAAAATTAGCTTGAACAGACTCAACTAAACCGCCGCCCAGTCGATTCTTAATGTCAGTAACTTGATTTTGAATCGCAGCAATCAGAGACTGTTCGGGCGTCAGCGGTGGCGGTGGGATAATTTCTACTGGTTGCGGTTTTTCTGGAGCCACTAAATCGGGCAACTTGCTTTTGAATTTAGCAGAGATTGGCTCAGACGGTGCGATCGCCTCTGGGGATTTCGGCGTTCCCGACGCCATAAAATCGTCAAAGGTTGGCGACGACTGCTTGGCTTCTGGCAAAGACACTTTTGCTACTTTCTCCGGCGGTTTTGCCGAGAAACTGTTGAGAGTTAAACCGACTGCAACGATCAGAATGGCTGCTATGGCGGCGTTTAAAATTGGATCGGACAGCTTCTGGTTCGTAGATGGTGGCAGTAGCGATCGCACTAGCCGTACAATACTTTGCCAAAGTACACCGACGTTCTGTAAAAAGCTCCCTTCCCTGCGTTGGGATACAGGCTTTTTATCAACTTTTACAGCAACTTTTGGCGGCACGCTGTTAACTTCTGCTGCAACAGCGGGAGGAGTTACTGTTGCTGAGTCAGAAGCGGTGGGCGCGATCGGCTTTACTTGCTGCAAGGGGGGTTCGGCTGGTAATTTTTTGCCTTTTTTTCCCAAATTCCCGATCGAGGCAATCAAAGCTTTGATTCTCTGATTTTTGGGAACCGCGCTGCTGGCATTTTGAATTTTGCTGCCAGTGGGGGCAGACTTTGCAGCCGAATCAACCTGCGGTGTCGGAGATTGAGAGGGTTCTGGACTTGACTGGTTTAGTTGTTCTTCTGACATTTTTTCTGCCTTGGGGCGTTGCAAATATATCTAAACGAGATAAATTTTAGTTGAGCCATCTCAACCTTAATTTATCATTTAACTTAGTTGTAAGTGAATCAAAATGAGTATCAAACGCCGTCAATTTCTAGTTTTAGGCAGTCTCAGCAGCTTAGGTTTTGCCGGAGTCTGGAAAATGTTTCAGCTTCGGACTTCCTGGGGTACAGACGCCCATGCTGTTGTGCCTTCTAACGTTGAGGCAGAAAGGGCGATGGTTTCTTTGCCGGCCTCACCGCCTATTTTACGCTTTATTTCGGTAGCCGACACCGGTACTGGCGCTGAAGGTCAGTATGCTGTCGCTGAGGCGATGGCGCAATATCACCGGGAAAACCCTTTTAATGTTGCTGTTCTCGCCGGCGACAATATCTACAACAACGGCGAAATTGAAAAAATTAATGCTGTTTTCGAGCGGCCTTATCAGCCGTTATTGCAGCAAGACGTAAAATTTTATGCTTGTCTGGGAAATCACGATATCCGCACTGCTAATGGCGATCTGCAAGTTAAATATGCGGGTTTTAATATGCAAGGTCGCTACTATACTTTTCGGCGAGATCCAGTACAGTTTTTTGCTTTAGATACCAATCACAATGCGGATTGGAAAAATCAGCTTGTTTGGCTGGAAAAAGAGTTGAGTCAGAGCACCGCACCTTGGAAAGTTGTGTTCGGCCACCACCCGATTTATTCCTCTGGCATCTACGGATCGAATCAATCTTTTATTAAGACTTTGGCGCCTTTGTTTCAAAAGTACGGCGTGCAGCTTTATATCAACGGACACGAGCACAGTTACGAACGCACTCGCTCGATTAACGGTACGACTTATTTAATTTGCGGGGCTGGCGCTGGCACTCGTCCGGTGGGGCGTTCTGAGTGGACAGAGTATTCTGCTAGCCGCCTGAGTTTTGCGACGTTTGATGTCTATGAAGACCGGATGTTTGTCAGTTGTATTGGTACTGACAAACGGGTTTTTGACCGAGGGGTGATTCAAGTGCGATCGGCTTAAATCTGATTGTTTTCCCAGACGTATCAGATGAATAGATTTATGTCAAGGTGCTTTTGTCGATATATTTAACTGCGACTTACACCTTGAATCAATATCACCATTCCCTCTTGACTTGAACTAAAATTCAACTTATAATATATTGTTATTTGATAGTAGCGTTAGAGGAATCTGAGTGAAAAGCGATACGTTAGTAAGAGGGAAAAATCCATTAGTAAGACCTTTCTTGAAATGGGCAGGAGGTAAAAGACAATTATTGCCAGAAATTATTAAGTATGTTCCTAAGCTGACAAGTAAACATACATACTATGAACCTTTCATAGGTGGAGGCGCACTCTTGTTTGAGTTACAACCCCAAAAAGCTGTTATCAATGATAGCAATAAAGAACTGATTAACTGCTATGAAGTAATCCGAGACTCATTAGATGAGCTGATGGAGGAATTAAGCAATGATAAATATAGCAATAGCGAAACTTCTTATTATCAGATGAGAGACTTAGATCGTTCAACGAAAAAATATGAACTTTTGTCTGAAGTGGAAAAAGCAGCACGAATCATTTATCTAAATAAAACTTGCTATAATGGTTTGTTTAGGGTTAATTCCCAAGGTCAGTTTAATGTTCCGTTTGGTAGATATAAAAATCCCAATTTTTTAGATGACGCTGTTTTAAGAGCTGTGAACAAATACTTAAATAGCAATAATATCACACTGTTAAATCAGGATTTTAAAGATGCTGTTAAAGATGCAAAGAAAGGAGATTTTGTTTATTTCGATCCTCCTTACGATCCTGTGTCGGAAACAGCTTCTTTTACTGGATATGATGTCAATGGCTTTAATAGAGACGAACAAAAACGACTAAAAGAAGAGTTTGACGCTTTACATAAAAGAGGTTGCAAGGTAATGCTGAGTAATTCTTGTACGGATTTTATTCTGGATTTGTACAAGGATTATCAGGATACAATCATAAAAGTTAGGGCAACGAGAAGTATCAACTCAAATGCCTTGAAAAGAGGTATGGTTGATGAAGTATTAGTTTTGAATTATGAAATTCAGGATAAATAAATATGAGTAAAAGCCAGAAAACTGCCAATGACAAAGCTTGGGAAATATTATTTGAAAGGCATAAGATATTAGAAGAGGTAGAGAAAAATGGTTATTTTGAAATAGCATCTGGTCAAATTAATCAAGAAAGAGAAAGCAGGCTGATGGCAAAGTTCGATCACTCGGTTAATTTGCCAGATATCTTTCGAGACAATCATCTATCCATATTGCCAATTTCTCGTTCTAAATACGTTATTGGGAAGTTTGATACACACTTTGAAGTTAAATATGATAGTGAAATTGAAGTGATTCCTTTTGAGTTTCCTTCCGGGATAGAGAGTATAGATTACACAAATTTATATTCAGAAAGTTCCGCATTGCACTGTGCATTTAATATAGGTATTATAGATGATTTATTCGGAGAAAAAACAGCTTATACTGTTTCAGGGAGAATGTCTACAGAGTCCTTTGATTTTAATATTATAAATTCCTTCGCTAATAAACCCTATTCAATCAAGGTTAAAAATTCTCAGTGTGAGATAGATGCGGGATTTGAAAGTAACAACTATTTTGTCTTGATAGAAGCTAAGAACTATGCCATTGACGATTTTTTGATTAGACAACTTTACTATCCCTACAGATTGTGGTCAAAAAAAATGGCTAAAAAAGTGATTCCCGTATTGATGACATACTCTAATGACATTTTTAGCTTTTTTATTTATGAATTTAGCAACGATGAAAATTATAACTCTCTGAAACTGAGAGAACAAAAGAATTATACGATCGCTCCCGAAGAAATCCAACGGAGTGATGTCGATCTGGTACTCAATAATATTAAAGTAATTTCAGAGCCAGATGTTCCATTTCCCCAAGCTGATAAATTTGAGAGAGTAGTAGATTTATTATCCTTGTTATTAGAAAGAGATTTAACCAAAGACGATATTACAGAAAACTATGAATTCGATCGCAGGCAAACTGACTATTATACTAATGCTGGTCTGTATATTGGACTGATAGAAAATTATAAAGATTCCCTGACCAAAAAAGTAACTTTTTGCTTGACAAGTGAAGGAAGGTCTATTTTACATAAAAGACCTAAATTAAAATATCTAGAGTTGATTAATAAGATTTTAGAACGTCAAGTTTTTTATTTAGTGTTTCAATTAGCGCTTAAACTGGGAGGAATTCCGCCCAAAGATGCAATCTGTAAAATAATCTCAGAAAATCGTCCAGATATTAATGATACAACTATAAAAAGGCGTTACTTTACAGTCCAAGGCTGGATTTCTTGGATTTGGTCCCAAATCCAAGACTAAAATCCGCATAGTGTGATTCTCTGGGTTTTTAATATCTTCAACCTAGTTTTGCCTCCGGGCCATTGCAGAAAGGGACGTGGCAAGACGAAAGAAGGTGCGGAAGCAGACATTTATCTAGAAATAACGGCCCTATAATATTTATCACAACTAGAACTCAATAGAAATACTTCTGAAGTTCTTACCGGAGGTCGCGTGGCATTAAACAGACAGTGCCGGAGCCATCGGCAAAAAGTTTTCGTTAGAATTATATATATCAGCCTCGCCGGCAAAAATGCCCGATCGCCCGATTGGCGGATTTAGCTCCGGCTGTGCCAAAATTGTCTAACTCGCTCACAAGTGTTACCAGTCAAAGATCGTGCTGTGACACTTTACCCCACCAAGCTCATGCAAGATTTTATTAATAACGTCTCTCGCTACCCGCGCTTTTTCATTACGATATGTCTGGGAATTTTCTTTTTCCTGTTCGAGCGACTCAAACCCCTGCTCGATCGACCGGCAACTGCGATCGCCCTGATTAGTTCGATTGTAGCGACTTTTGTCTTTCTAACTTTTACACTGCGGGCTATGTTAGGCCTGAGTTCGGTTTAAAGCCAAGCTAAAACGCAAACATCAACGGCAAATTCAGTTAAAACACTAACTCCCAAAGTAGCTGCCAATTCTTGCAGGCGATCGCACACTTGACAATAGTCGCTGCGATAGATTGGAAGAGGAAAAAAATTGGGCCAGTTACGTCAGTGCTGCTCAACCAAGGCGCAGGCAAACATTACCGAAGTGCAGGGCGTTTGGGGCTATCAACATTCACTGGGGAAATACTGCACCTCTGTTTCCCCGGTGTCCCACTTAATCATTAGGAAGCGGCACACCCCGCCCCGCTTTCCTCTCCCGTTAACCTGACGGTATCACGAGAGTTTCCAGCGGACAAGACAGATGAAGTTTGAACATATCTATCAATTTTTTCAAGACCCCCCTCCTGTTTATCTAAACAAGGAATTAGCTGTGTGTTACATTCTCTCCGTGTTATTGCGCGGAGATTCCTACGGTACAGAACTGATTGGCCAACTAGAGAGGGAATTCCCCATCTACCGCCTTTCTGATACCGTTCTCTACAGCGCTCTGAAATTCCTCGAAGATGAAGGCGTCATCACCGGTTACTGGAAAAAAGTAGAAGGACGCGGCCGCCCCCGCCGGATGTATCAAATCCTCGCTGAGTGGCGGCACCAAGCTCAAGACCTTGCTCGTCTCTGGCATGACTACATTGGTCAGGGAAACGGCGCGTCAGAGCGTCGTTCCCGCCCCTTAGAAACTGGTCAGACGGGTTAACCGAGTTGGAATCGGATGCCTAAACCCTGGAGATGCTGGCGCTACTTGCAAAGCGATTTGCCTTCCTTGCCTTCGCTTTGCTCGTCGATCGCCCGCGGCACACCGATTAAAGCAGCTACACTACTTGACAACTCCCTGTCCTAAAGGAGCAGGGATTCTTGGTTCATTGGGACTACTCATGTAGCTTGCCCTCCCCAAAATTCACTGCGATTTGCCCAACCGCTGTATATCCACGCTGCAACACCACTTGCGCGGCTGCAACATCTCGATTCGTTTCATAGCCACAGGTTTGACATTTATGTACCCGTTCGGATAGTTCTTTTTTGCCTGTATGAGTTTGACATCTGGGACAAGTTTGACTTGTTCGGTTCGGGTCTACCTTGGCAAAGTATGCACCTCGCTTAAAGCAAACATGACCCAAGATATTCAGGAACTGACCAAACCCTGCATCAAGCGTGTGTTTGCTCATCATTCCGGCTGACATTGCTTTGAGGTTCAAATCCTCAGCAAATACTGTTTGGGCTGCGTTGCATAAATGATGTGCAGTCTTGAAATGAAAGTCTTTGCGACTGTTCGAGATGTATTCGTGGTGCAAGGCTATTTGGTGATGAATTTGACGAAACTTTCTAGAGCCTTTTTTCTTGCGCTTCAGTTGACGTTGCAGCAATTTCAGCTTGCGTTGTCCATCCACAAAGAATCTAGGTCTATCAATCAATTCACCATCAGAAGTTGCCAAAAAATGTTTTAACCCTAAATCAATCCCTAATCCATGTCCTGAAGGTGAGGCTTGAGGTACTTTGATATCACATTGCAAAGTGAGCATGACATAGTAGCCAGAAGCCCTCTTAACAACGCGAATTTGCTTAACCTCAAACCCTTGAGGGATTGGACGCGACAGGTGCATTTTAACTAACCCTATCTTGGGTAGGTTGACCCAATCGGTACCATCAAACTGTTTAACGGATTCTAGATTCAATTGAGGGAACACAAATGAGCGCATCCGCTTTTTGAATCTAGGAAAACCGTGTCCTCGTTCCCACATCGCCACAAACGCTGCCTCTAGTTGGCGCAACGCGTGCTGCAAGACATGGGTGTGAGGCAATTTCAACTCAGGAATTAACTTCTTTGCTTGGGCTAATGATTTGCATTGGCCCGCAAAGGTTGGACGCGGTGCATCAGCAGGGATCATGTATTCCTGTTTAATGCTGCACGAGTTGATATCACACTTACGAGAATTGACCCAATCTTTTCGTTCTCGCAATGCAAAGTTGTAGACCTTGCGGCAAATATTGAGCCACTGGTCGAAAGTTTGGCGTTGCGTATCGGTAGGAATGAGCTTGTACTCGTAGGTGAGATTTAACATACAATCATTGTAGAGCAAGTCTGAACAAACAGCACTGCATTTATTCAAAATCCTCTTCGGAGAAATTCAGAACTGAAAGTCCCCCTAGAAGGGGGAGGCTTGTACCCATTTCTCTGGTCACTTGAGAATTAGCGACGATGGAGAGATAGGGGAATTGGGTGATGGAGAGCAAAACGCCTTGCAGAAGAAGCTTTCTGCGAATCTTGGTAAAAAAGTGTCTGCGTAAGTCCTCGATCGCTTTCTTATGTAAATTTCTGTAAAGTAATAGTAGATAATTTCAATTACACAAACTTCTACCGATGGATACTGCTGTTCTTCCTTCTACCTTTGTGCTGACGCTACTGCTGGCTGTTGGCTTGTTTTTCTTCATCAAGGCTTCAGTCAAAGATCGAATCGAACAAGTCAAGCTGGCTTCCGAGAGCGCTCAAGAGTCACTGTTAGCCGACTTACAACAGTATTTTGCCGATAGAGCTTACCGAGTTGCAGCCGTCGATGCCCCCAACTATAAAGTCACGTTTGAGGGTTTTGTGCGGCCGAGTTGGTTTCTAGCTATTTTTCTAACTCTGCTGAGTGCAGGCGGCGCTCTGTGCTTGGGACTGGTTTTGGGAATGCTAGTTCCGCAGCAGGGTCAAATTTTCCTAGCTTTGGTACTGCTGTCCCCGCTGGCGGGGGTATTTTACTGGAAAAAAGCTGGACGCTCTGAGCAAGTCTCCCTCAAACTCGAATCAGTTGCTGAGTCGGGAAGCCAAACCAAGAGCTTTGTTACTGTCAGAGCTCACCGCGATGAACTAGCAGCCATGCAAAAAGCTTTAGATTTGAAACCGATCGATTAAAAGTTTGACGCGGAACGTTTTTTGATATGCTAGATGCCGTAGTTAGACTTCTAGCTGACAAACCGATGACTCAAGAGCGGCTCTCTCGTTGATAAACCAGTGGCTGTTTTTTTGATCCACTTGTTCGATCGACAAAACCGTCAAAAAAAAACCATTATCGTGAAAGTGCCAATTGTGGCGATCGCCCTTGGGCTGCGATCAAGCCTGTTGCGATGGCTCCTTATACCCTAATTCGTAAGGACTTTTCGCAGAAATTTCAGTTGGCACTCTCCAGACAATGAGAACTCTCGCGCTTTTGTTAAAAGACTTAGAAAAACATTGCTGTCAATGTTTTGAGCTAAACATTTTGAGCTATGCGCGGCTGGCTGACACCACAGGAATTTTTTCTGTGGTAGCTTCCAACATCACCTTTAAGCTGGGAAACAAGAAATGGTTCTCTTCTACGTATTGGGCTCCAAATAAACCTTTTTCAGCCCAGAAGTATCTGTCAGTGGTATGCTCGTTACGCTTGACTAACAGCAAAGCTGGGGGAGCAATGCCTTCTGCATGGATGAACTTGCGAGCCGCTGTTACGGGTTTATCTTCGCCGCTCTCGATGCTATATTGAGGCACACACTCTAAAATTCTGCGTCCTTCTTGTCGGCGGCGACTCTTGCGTTTGCGTCTCCTGGCCAATTTCTTTACCTCCTCTGTGAGCAGACAGTATGAGCAGACAGGTTGTAATGATAGCTACCAAATCCGAGGCCAGTATATCCGTTCTAGCTCAAAATTTCAACTGTTTTTAATATATCGACATAATCTTAACATTCGTGCCGATCGACAAAAGTGTAACGGTTGTGGTAGGGCTGGCCGCAAGTTCCGGCAAGATCCAAGGTTGGGGATCGGTGGAAGCTGCGCGGAGGGCGATGCGGGGCAATTTGGGCTCATGAAAGCCCCATGCCTTCAACATAGCTGCCTTCTATCAAAGGGAAGAAACCTGAAACCTAGAAGTCTCTCATCAGTAATCGGTAGCCGATCGTTTGTAATTTACTTAGAATTCCGTTAGATATCTTAATGTGGCGCTCATGTTAATGCCAGCCAGTTCAGAATTTGTCAAACTTTGCCGCTCGCAGGTGGCCATCGCCGTTAGTTTGGGAGCGAAATTCAGCGCGGTATACCTGACACAAGAGTTGGTAGAAGGCAGCGAAGCAAAGTTGGTGCCGATCGCAGTTTACCCAGAAAGCTCAGCCGAATCGGAAGAAAATCCGGGGTTGAGGTTGCAATGTTCCGAAAGCTCGACAGTGAAACCGGTACCGCGACTGCTGGCGCCGCCGGTTCGGCCTGTGGAAGAATCAACGGTGGGGGCGATCGCACCCGAGCGACTTCCGGGTAAGGAGCGCAGTTCCCATCAGTGCCAAGGCCCGGAGAATGTGTGGCAGCAGCGGATGCAAATTGTGACGCCTCTGATACACGAGGGAGCTGTAATGGGACTCCTAGTCAGCGGTCGGCATGACAGGCCTTGGAACGAGCGAGAGGAGGCTCAGATACAACAAATTGCTCGCACCTTAGCCCTAGCCTGCATTTTAGATCAGCGATCGCAGTGGATGCAGCAGGAATTGGGTACGAGTCGGCAAATCCAGGCTCAGGTTTACGACACGATGCACAATTTGCTGCACCAGTTCAAAAGTCCGCTGACAGCGTTGCGAACTTTTGGCAAGCTGTTAGCGCGGCGGCTGGTACCGGAAGACAAAAACCGCAATGTGGCTTTTAGTATTGTCCGAGAGAGCGATCGGCTGCAAGAGTTGCTCGGCCAGTTCGATCGAACTGTTGACACCGGCGAAGCACATCTAAAACTGCGATCGGGGACTTCAGAAAAAGCAATGTCCAATGTGGAATCAATCCGGCATTCTCCTCTGTCGCTGTTACCTGCTGCCAATTTGCAGGAATCCTGTTTTGTGGCAGAAGTCTTAAAACCGCTGTTAATTTCCGCCGAGGCGATCGCCTCTGAAAGGAATCTGAAATTGGTAGCTGACATTGCGGCTGATTTGCCGCCAGTCTCAGCCAACGATCGAGCTTTGCGCGAAGTTTTGAGCAATTTAATTGACAATGCTTTGAAATATACGCCTGCCGGCCACCAAATTTATATTAAAGTCAGGTACAAAGCAGCGGATGGCGATCGGGCAGGATACAGCCAATTGCCTGCCATAGCAGTTGCTGTCAGTGACACAGGTTCCGGCATTCCTCCCCAGGATTTAGAGCATTTATTTGAGCGGCACTACCGGGGAGAAAAAGCGCAGACCGAAATTCCGGGTACAGGATTGGGTTTGGCGATCGCCCGCGATTTAGTCCGCCAAATGCAAGGAGAAATAGAAGTATTTTCCCCAGTCAATCCTGAATGGCTGCCATCGGCGGAAACTCATTTATATCCAACGAATCGCGGCACTACATTTGTGGTTTGGCTACCAGTGAATAAGTAACCAACTATATTGCTTAGGGACATTTTTTATGAAGCATCTACCTTTATTCAATCAAATTTCCAAGTTATCAAATTCTTTAAAAGTTTTCAAAAAAAACTTTTTTGGTGTACCGTTTTTAGCTTTTTTTAATATTATGACTCTTCTGATTTTGGGCGGGGTGAGCATATACGCCAAACTCAACAACAAGGGACGCGGAGTTGAACGCCTATTTAGCGACCCTTTTAATTTCTGGTTCCCTTACGAAGGCATTTTTACCGGAGTTTCCGAAGTTCTCGGGTGTCTCCCAGTCGCAATTTGTGCATTTACTTTCGGAGTGTTGCGCCAAAAAGATCGGGGTAGTAGATCGGCGATATTCTTATTTTTTAGTGCTTTACTCCTGGGAGTCTTTTACCTGGATGACAGGTTTCGGATGACTTTGATTATGTCTCGGTTGGGAATATCTAAGAAAATAATTTATTTGTGTTATGGGAGTGCAGTTTTCCTTTACGGAGTTAAGTTTTGGCGATACATCAAAACCACTCATTACCTGCCATTAGTTGCAGCATTCTTATTGTTTGCTATCTCGCGGTTAGAGGATCTTTTAGAGACTCCACATCAAGCATTACACGCGATGCTAGAAGATGGCACTAAATTATTAGGCCTTGTGAATTTAGCCCTGTATTTTTGGTACGTCTGTCATCATGAAGTTTGGCGGCATTTCCAGCAAAGCGAAAATCGTTGATCGCGTCGATGATATTACAAAAAAAGTCGTTTCTGAATTATGGTATCACTAAGCAACGCCGGCGATCGCATAAAAGCCAAATAATTTCTTTTATAACGAGCTATCAGGATGTATTAATCTTGTATTTTCGCGCTCAAATTTTGTCCTATATATACAGCATACTCCATGTAGATGTAGATCTCGAGAAACCGGGTTCCTTGAACAGAATCAGTAATGATGCGAGAACTGTAAAGAAACCCGGTTTCTGAGGTGCATTCATAAACCTGGAATACGCTATATATGGAATATGCTGTATTTTTACGACACAGTTGGTAACGTCTCCGAAGAGATAGTTAAAAAATATATTGAAAACCAACACAATTACAGCGTATCCCAGGTTTATGAAGTGCAGCTTTAGACACGGCAATGCCACTCCCCTACGGGGATTGAGCCATCAGGGGTTTACTTCATAAACCTGTAATCTGCTCTAAGTTAGAAGAATGTGGCTAAAGCCGCAGCGCCTATCCCGACCCCAGAAGGGGGGGTACTTGCTGCGGGTAAAAATTATATCATAATTCCGATTAATGAGCAATTACCAATTAGCAATTACCCTATTCTCATGCAACTGAAAATCGGTATACGATCAATTCAGCCAGATAAGTTTTCTAGGCATTAGCTACGGCGATATTAGTGGCTCTACAGATAGTCGGCAGATCAATAATAAACTGCGTTCCCTGCTCTGGCGTAGAAATACACTCCAATTGACCGCAGTGTTTTTCTATCAGAATTTTTCGGCTGATGGACAATCCCATGCCTGTACCTTTTCCTATGGGTTTAGTAGTAAAAAAGGGAGTGAAAAGTTTAGCACGAACTTTCTCTGTCATGCCCACACCATTATCAGAAATTGTTACCAGGATGTGGGAAGCCGAGCTAATGTTGTCATCCGAATTGCCGGGTACAACTTCAGTACGAATCAAAATCTGGGGTTTAAAAACTGCACCATCTTCTCTACTTAGCCGCTCTTCTAAAGCATCTATAGCATTCGCTAAAAGGTTCATAAACACCTGATTGAGCTGACCGGCATAACAGTTCACAAGCGGCAATGCACCATAGTCTTTTATCACATTAATAGCAGGCCGATCAGACTTAGCCTTTAGTCGGTGCTGTAAGATCAGCAAAGTGCTATTAATGCCTTCGTGGATATCTACTGATTTAATTTCAGTTTCATCCAACCGCGAAAAATTGCGTAGAGAGTGAACAATATTGCGAATGCGTTCGATCCCTAACTGCATGGAAGAAAGCAATTTTGGTAAATCATCTATGATAAATGGCAACTCTCCATCTTCTATTTCATGGACAATTTCTGCTTCGGGTTGCGGGTAATACCTTTGGTAAAGACTCAACATATTAATGAGTTCTTTAATATAGTCGTTGGCGTGCGAGAGATTGCCGTAAATAAAGTTAACTGGATTGTTGATTTCATGAGCTACACCTGCAACTAATTGACCTAGACTAGACATTTTTTCACTTTGAACTAACTGGAGTTGTGTGTCTTGCAGTTCTTTGACAAAATGTTCTAAAGCCAGAGATTTTTGGTACTCTTTTTCTTGACTAATACGGAGTGCTTTCTCTACTTGTTCGCGCCGCTCTATTTCCGACTGCAATTTATGACTTAGAGAAAAACTTCTCAAAGCTGTTAGCATCGTAGTGTATAGCTTTGATGTCGTTAATTCTGTTTTAGTTTTATAGTCATTAATATCGTAATTGATAATAATGCTTTTTTCAGGTACTTGTCCGGGTTGACCCGTGCGTAAAATAATTCGCACTAACTGATTGCCTAAAACTTCTCGGACATATTTAACAAAGTTTAAGCCAGCATCATCTGTTTCCATAATTACATCAAGTAAGATTATGGCAACATCAGGATTTTCTTGGATTAGCTGTTTAGCTTCACGAGCGGAGTAAGCATTAATGAAGGTTAAAGATTTATTTTCAAAGACAAACTTCCTTAGTGAAATTTCGGTAGCGGTGTGAACTTGAGCCTCATCATCTACAACTAAAATTTTCCAGCTTTCACTCAGTTTTTCTTCTGTGGTTTCATCTGCAAACAATATCTCGTCATCCGAGTCGATTACTTCGGCAAAGTATACTGTTTCTGGAGATGGTTGAGTTAACAAATCGTCAAAATCACTTTTCATTGCTGTACACCTTTATTTTTTACTAATGTTTAGGTTTGAAGTTAGAAAACCTGTTAAGAAAAAGGCAGAAGGGAGAAGAGTTACACAGCAACCTTTTCAGTCATCCTTACTTTAGTTTTAATGAGGTGGACTTACTTAGTTCTCTTGGTCAGAAAATCAGAATAGGAACTCTACATTGGTGAATCAATTTGCATGGGTAATTTAATAATAAACTTGGTGCCTCTTCCCACCTCACTTAGACATTCAATTTCACCTTTGAGTTTTTGGGTGACTAAATTGTAGACAATATGTAACCCTAACCCACTGCCACCTTGACCACGCTTAGTGGTAAAGAATGGCTCAAAAATTTTACTTAAGTTTTCTGGGGGAATACCTTTCCCTTCATCGGCGTATTCAAACCTTAGCCGATTACCTTCTTGCTCCCAATCAAAGATTAGTTCCCCAGAAATCCCTGGTTCGTAGGCATGAATCAGAGAATTGATTAGCAAGTTTGTCACAACTTGGGACAATGCTCCTGGATAAGAATCTATAGCAATTTTGCTATCTCCCTTAATTTTAAGCGAATGTTGGCTATTTTTCAACTTTGGTTTTAATTGTAATAAAATTTCATCAAGATAAGGTCTGATCTGGAAAGTACGTCGTTCTTCGCTAGAGCGATCTACTGCTACTTGCTTAAAGCTTTGAATCAAGGCTGCCGCCCGATCTAGGTTAATTAGAAGTGCCTTACTGCTTTGGGTAGCAATATCGACAAATTCTTCTAAATCCGAGCGCTTCATTTTGCCACTTTTATAAATAGATGCAAATTCCGTGGTATTTTCGGCCAAAGCTGAAGCAACAGTGACACCCACTCCGATAGGAGTATTAATTTCATGGGCAACACCAGCAACTAATCCTCCCAGAGATGCCATTTTTTCAGATTCGACTAGCTGAGTTTGGGTGGCTTTTAAAGCCTCTAGGGTGTTCGATAATTGTTGAGTACGATCGCTCACTAATTGCTCTAAGTTTTGATTAAACTCCTGTAAATTTTTGTAAAGTTGAGCATTCTCAATAGAAATAGCAATTTGTGCAGATAAAAGTTTTAACAATTCTAGGCGATCCGTAGTAA